>NZ_DGTE01000002.1:0-17867 GCF_002393675.1 Streptococcus sp. UBA4344 | reverse complement strand
GGTTAGAGCGCACGCCTGATAAGCGTGAGGTCGGTGGTTCGAGTCCACTTGTGCCCATTTATTAATATGGTCCGTTGGTCAAGGGGTTAAGACACCGCCTTTTCACGGCGGTAACACGGGTTCGAATCCCGTACGGACTATTTTATTTATTTTTGTTTAAAAGGTTTAAAAAGAAGGCTTTGGCCTTCTTTTTTTCAATCTAATTCATGTGGTAGTAACAGTGTTTCAGTTCCAGATTGGTCAATAAGGTAGACGATGGTTGGAAAATAGGGATCATATGGATAGTTGTAATCGAAAGAAATTACTGTCTGGTTTGTTTGATTCTGGTACCTAATAGTTAGTTTCCCGTTATTTTCAGTCAAGCGAAATCTAATGACTGAATCAAGTGGGAAGACACCTCTGAGGTAGTTATCAAGAATATCCCAGAAAGTATCAATAATTTCATGTGGAAGACTTGTTGCTACGCCAAAACTAGCGTATCTTTCTTTACTGATTTCAAATGCCATATAGTAACTCCTTCCTTTAGCGTAAAAGCACCCCTTGTGGAGTGCTCGCAACTTTAACGATTCTTAAGTTCAAGATAACGTTTGTACCAAATGTTAATATAGGCTTCTGAAAATGGTCCTTTTTCATTGTTAATCCAATCAACAAGTATTTTGACATTCTCTTTTAAAATAAAATCAATGTCTGGAGAGTAGCCCATTTCTTCTTTGTGTATTTCGTACTCGTCGACATCAAGTAGTCTTTTTTCACCATCCGCAAAGACTTTGACATCTAAATCGTAATCGATATACTTGAGGGCTTCCTCGTCCATGACGTATGGACTAGCAAGATTGCAGTAGTATGAAACACCGTTATCTCTTATCATTGCAATAATGTTAAACCAGTATTTTTTATGGAAATAAACAATGGCTGGTTCTCGCGTAACCCAACGTCTCCCATCACTTTCAGTTACTAGTGTGTGATCGTTAACTCCTATAACAGCATTGTCTGTTGTTTTTAGTACCATAGTGTCGCGCCATGTTCGGTGCAAACTACCATCATGCTTATAACTTTGAATTGTAATAAAGTCGCCTTCCTTAGGTAATTTCATGCCTTACCAACTTTCTACAATTAAACTTATCTGTTATAGTTTATCATAATTTTCTGAAAAAGGACACTTAGAAATGCAATTTATTTCACAAATAATCTCTAAGTGCACTTTTAATGTCGTCATACAAGAAGCCTTTTCGGGCAAGAGCTTGTGTTAATCGTTGGTTTAGTTCGTAACCTTCATATTTTTTACTAAATTTTCGATACTGTTTATCAAATTCTTTATTTAAAAGCTCGAATTCTTGCTCTTCATCTTTTTCAACATCAAGTGTTTCAAAGGCATTTTTTGCTTCGGAGTAAGAGAAACCTTTGTTCATCATATTTTGGATGATTTTATCTTTAAGTGTTTTTGTTGAGAGTTTGTTTTGGTACTTTCGTAAAAGTTTTTGAGCTGTTTTTTCTGCAAGGTCTGAAAAGTCTAAATTTGCTAATTGATGGTCAATAAGCTGAGCATCAACCCCTTTTTGAAGTAATTTTTGTTTTAAAACATAGCCACCTTTATCACCTGATGTAAGGTTTTGTGATAAATATGTCTCGACATATTGAGCATCATTGATCCAGTTTTCTTTTTTGAGATTTTCAATGATTGTTGGAATGTATCGGCTATCAATTTCATTCTTTTCTAGGTATGTTTTCACTTCATTTGCAGTGCGTTGTTTGAAGGAAATTTGATAAAGAGCCAGATTTTTACCATATGAAAATTGAGCATATTTTTGAATATCTTTCAATGTTTTTTCGTCAATTTCCATATTTTTACTTAACATAAAGTGAACAATAGTGTCTTCTGTTACGTAAAGTTTATCTTTCTCGTCAATTTCTAAAAGATATAGCCTTTTTTTCTTTTCGATTTTAGTGATTTTCATACATTCATTATAACAAAAATGTTAAAATAGTAGTGATTAAAGTATAGGGAGGTGATGTGGTGAGAGATAGTAAAATAATTAATTTAGAAGAGTATCGTTTTTTAAGGGCGTGTGATGATGAGTTTAGTCACGAAGAAATTGCTGGTGATGATGATTTTTGGGAAGATGAAGACGATGCATTAAATTCTGAAACTTGGAATTTATATGAGGATCTAACGGAGCTTAAAAAGCGTGTTGATTATTATCAAGAACTCTTTGAAAAGAATGAGATTTCAGAGAGAGATTACTATTTTTCAAAAGTAAATCTTGGGATGTTATACAAACAAAATGGGCTTTATCAAAGAGCTCTTGAGCAATTTGAAGAGGTCTTTGAGCTTGATTCGTCCGATCTTTTTGCCTGTTCCCATGAGATGATGGCTCTCTATATTTTGACTTCTCAGTACGATAAAGCTCTAGCTTTCTTCAAGGGAAAATCAGATGAACATGATATTTTATTAGAAGTACCTCTATTAGTTGGTGCTATTTTGAGTGGGTACGATGAAATGGCTCATCACTTGCTAGAGCTTTTGAATGTAAATGTGAAAGATTTTACTATTTTTTGCCAATCACCTGATTTTTTAATGGATGATATTATGTCTGTTGGGGCGTCTGGAATTCATCAAAAGGATAGTCTAGAAGCGGTATATGTCGGATTTTATCGCATTTTGCCCTTGTTAATGACTGCTGGAAATTATGTACAAGCTTACTTGAATGATTATTTTTCAGAGCATAAAGTTGGGCAGTCAGAAGTTGAATCCTTAGAATTTTTAACAGAATTCCAAATTGATATTTTGCTAGCACATGATATTTATCATTTGCAAGATTTTCAAGTTTGGACAGAAGCAGAAATTTTAGCCCTACCTCAGTTTGGTGAGGCGACTTTAGAAAAATTGAAAGAAGCAGGAGTTATATTTAGTCACTAATGAATTTGAAAGTAAAACAAAAAATTCCTTTGAAAATCAAGCGAATGGGAATTAATGGTGAAGGAATTGGATTTTATAAGAAGACTTTAGTCTTCGTCCCAGGTGCTTTGAAGGGGGAAGATATTTTTTGTCAAATTACCTCAGTTAAGCGTAATTTTGCGCAGGCAAGACTATTAACAATTAATAAAAAATCAAAATTCCGTGTGGAGCCTAAATGTCCGATTTATCAAAAATGCGGTGGTTGTCAAATCATGCATTTGCGTTATGATAAACAATTGGAATTTAAAGATGATTTGATTTCACAGTCATTGAAGAAATTTAAGCCTGCTGGTTATGAAAAATTCGAAATTCGTCATACACTTGGGGTGGAAGTGCCTTATCATTACCGTGCTAAGTTGCAGTTCCAGACACGTTCTTTTAAAGGTAATGTGAAGGCTGGGCTTTTTGAAGAGGGGAGTCATCGTCTTGTTGATATCAAGGATTGTTTGGTGCAGGATGAATTGACACAAGCGATTATTAATCGTGTGACAGAGCTTTTAGAAAAGCATCATATTCCAATTTATGATGAACGCAAGATTGCTGGTATTCGAACTGTAATGATTCGTAAGGCAAAGTCAAGCGACCAAGTTCAAATTATTTTTATCACTAGTCGTGATGTTTTCTTGGCACCTGTGATTAAGGCTTTAACAGCAGAATTTGAAGAGATTAAAGGAATCGCTGTGAACTATAATCGTTCAAAATCAAGCGATATTTATGGCGAAAAAACAGAGGTTATCTGGGGGAATGCAGATATTTCTGAAGAGGTATTGAACTATCAATTTAGCTTGTCGCCACGTGCCTTTTATCAATTGAACCCTGAACAAACGCAGGTTTTGTATAGTCAGGCTGTTGCAGCGCTTGATGTAACTGAAAATGACCATGTCATAGATGCTTATTGTGGTGTTGGGACAATTGGTTTTGCTTTTGCTGATAAGGTAAAAAGTGTTCGTGGTATGGATATTATTCCAGAGGCAATTGCTGATGCTAAGAAAAATGCACAGCGTATGGGATTTGATAATACTCACTATGAAGCTGGGCGTGCAGAAGAGATTATTCCAAAATGGTATAAAGAAGGCTATCGTGCGGATGCTTTAATCGTCGATCCACCACGTACAGGTCTTGATGATAAGCTTTTAGATACTATTTTGAAGTATCAACCTGCTAAAATGGTTTATGTGTCATGTAATACAGCAACGTTGGCTCGTGACTTAGTAAAATTAAGTAAAGTTTATGACGTTCATTATATTCAGTCAGTGGATATGTTTCCGCATACGGCAAGGACAGAAGCAGTTGTTAAGTTAGTCAAGAAATAAGAAAATGATGAAACGTAAGGGGCTCCTTGCGTTTTTTAATAATCGTGAATTTGACAAGTGGTGTTATGTTTATTTTGACACTGGGCTACTTTATCGTTATACTAAATTATTGATTATTTTTGGAGGACTTGTGAGAATGGCCATTACGATTCGTTTGGCAAGCTTAGATGATGCAAAAGCTCTGCTTGATATTTATCGTTATTATGTTGAAGAAACAGCTATTACATTTGAGTACGATGTGCCTAGTTTAGAGGAATTTACAGCTCGTATGCGTACAATTATGGCCTTTTATCCTTATTTGGTAGCCGAAGAGGATGGCAAGATTCTTGGTTATGCTTATGCCTCTAAATTCCATCCTAGAGCTGCTTATGCTTGGTCAGCAGAAGCGACGGTTTATCTGGATAAGGCTGCGCGTGGTAAGGGTGTAGGACGTCAAATCTATGGAAAGTTAGAAGATTATCTAACTCAAATGGGTATCCTCAATCTTAATGCTTGTATTGCTTCAACTGATGTCGAAGATGCCTATCTGACAAATGGAAGCGAGAAATTCCATCGAGCACTTGGTTATCAATTGGTTGGAAAATTTCATGATTCGGGTTATAAATTCAACCGTTGGTATGACATGATTTGGATGGAAAAAATGCTTGGAGAACATGAAAAAGATGTTCAGCCTGTTAAATCAATTCATGAGATTATTAAAAAGGGAGTGAGATAGAAATCGGTAATTTCGAAGAAATTCGATTTCTCAGCAAGTCTTAATTTCTTGTTGCTGACCTAAAACAGTTCACTGAACTGTTTTACTCTCACCCCCACAAGGTTGAGTAGGGTTGTAAAAGTTGATTTATCAACGCATTAGACCCCACTCAACGACTGCGTATTACTTATTGCAATCGTATAAGCAAAAAGGCTGAGACAAAAATGTCTCAGCCTTTTTGAGTTTTCTATTTTATAGTGATGTTAAGCTAGGTTTTCTTGAGTTAGACTTTCTTGTCCTTGGCTTTTCTTCCAGATGATAATTCCTACGAAACCTTGTGCCACCATACCCAGGTAACTGAAGGCAACGATTGGGTTTCCGATAGATAGGTAAAGGATGAAACTGAGCAAATCAACAACTAGCCAAATGTAGTAGCCATCGATGTGACCTTTTACTTGGCGCTGTTGGGCAGTAAAGGAAAGTCCATTTGTGATGGCATCAAGGACAATTTTTTGTCCTCCCATCCAGTAAGAAATAAATCCTAAGCCAAATGTCCAGAAGAAAACAGCGATAAGAACGTCTTTTAGACTGAATTTTTTATCAACAACTAATTCACCATTATCATTGCGGCGTTTTTTCCAGTTATAATGACCGATAAACTCTGTTGCAAGGTAGTAGCAACTTTTGAACATTTCACCGTAAACACCTTGAATGCCAGCCACTAAAATCCCAGCAACATTTTGAATACCATTGGCTTTAAAGGTATGTTGCCACTGAATCGCTAACGTCCATGTCCCAACAAAACCAAAGATAGACATGATAATTGAGAGGACATGTAAGATGTTAAGGTCTCCTGAAAAGAGTGTCGGAATCATCCCGTATAGGGTAAATCCGAGAGAGACTAAGAAGGCAAAGATTACGAAAATCTTTTCTTTTAAGTCAAAACGATTCCAAGCGTTGTTAAATGATTCTTTAAGTGAAAGTTCTTTTTTCAAAAAATGTTAATCTCCAATTCCAATTGATTTCATTTCTTGACGGATCATTTGGTACACTTTATCCCAGTCCTCAGCTTTGGTAACATCGAGGTTGTCGGTGTTGATTTTCATTTTGGGACTGTATTGGTAATCTTCATACCATTTAGTGTAGTGCTTGTGAAGGAGTTTGTAGTAATCTGTTAGACCATTTTCGTCATCTGGTTGTTCAAAATCACGTCCACGTTTTTTGATATTTTTCATGATGTGGTCGAAACTTCCTTCGAGGTAGATAAGCAAATCAGGAGCTTTTTTAGGAAGTCCGTCAATTTCCTCCATCATGTTGTCTAGCAATTCCAAATAGATATTGTATTCTTGATCACTGATGCTTCCTTGAAGGGTATTGATATAAGTGAATAAAGCATCTTCGTAGATTGAACGGTCTAAGACATTATTGTCTGCTTCGTAAGCTTCTTTGATTGATTTGAAGCGCTTGTTCAAGAAGTAAATTTGTAAAGCAAACCCATATTTTTCTGGGTCTTCATAGTATTTATCTAAAATTGGGTTATTATCAACTGGTTCAAAGAAAGCTGTTGTGCCAAGTTCTTTGGCCAAGAGAGAAGTGTAGGTAGTTTTTCCGACTCCTATCATTCCTGCTAGAATAATCACGATGGTAATGCACCTCCAGTATGCTTTTTTATTTTGTGAATATGTGTAAAATGTTAATGTATGTGTGATAGCTTAGCTATCTGTCTTATGAAAAGGTTAGTAAATGTATGTTTGGGTGAGTATTATGGTGTGGAAATAGGTGAAACATGTCCTCCTTTCCCAATATAATATCTATGTTTGACAAATTAAGGCCTTGCCTTGTCGAGACAAAAGTTTTAGACACAATATCTTGTGCCCGGATAAAATAGTAGCACTATATTTTGTGTTTGACAAGAGCTTAAAACTGATTTTTTTGGATTAAAAAGTCAAAGATAGCTAAAAATCAAGCATTAACAGCAATAAAAAAATTTCAAAAAAAACTCAGCTAATAAGGCTGAGTTTCTTAGACTATTATTGAAATACTTGAGTTGCAAAGCTTAAGGCAAGGTTTGCAATGCGGTCTTTGGTTTCCAAATCAGCGTCGTTAGCTAGTGTTCTAGCGTCCCAAATCTCGGCATCTAAGTTGTCAGCTGAGTAAAAGAATTGAAAATGGTTAATTTTTCTAAACTCAGCAAGTGCGGCAATGGCAGAGCATTCCATATCAACAGCAATAGCGCCTTGTGCCTTTCTGGCTAACATTTTCCCATGTGTTTCGCGGTAAATACCGTCAGTTGACCAGACTTTTCCTTCGGTATAAGAGATATTTAGCTGCTCAAGGAAAGTTTTAAAATGCTTGCGATAAGTATGATTAAGGGCGATTTCATCAGCTGCAGGAGCATAGTGATAACTAGTTCCTTCGTCGCGAATAGCTGTTGTGGGGATAATGATTGATGTTTCTTTGATACTGCTATCAAGTACTCCACAAGTCCCAAAGACAAGCAAATTTTCAGCTCCCATGGCGATAATGTCTTCTAAGATAGCCACGCAGCCACTGGCTCCAACATAAGAATTGAAAAAGGCAACTTCTTGACCGTGAAAGTCTAGTGCATAAACCGGAATTTCGAGATTAGCCACAGTTGTTTTGGTAAGTTTACGGTGCGGAAATTCAGCTAAAATTCTCGCAAAAGTGCCTCTTGCAAAGCAAGTTACAGCGGTTTTTGGAAAATCTGGCAGTGCTTGTACGATATCTTTTGGATTGATAATAGCTTCTTGTTTAGCATCAAATTGCGATAAAATCATTTTAAAACTCCCTTCCAAGAATATCTTGTCAAAATATTTTTAATATTCTATCTTATATGGTAGAAAAAGACAAGATTGTATGAGTAAAAAGTTGTTAAATTTTCAGCTATTTCAATGATTTGACCTATCTTTTCAGAAAAATATCTTGAAAAAGAAGCTGTTTCATGGAAATCATGTTACAAATCCTTTACAAGGCTCTCATTTTATCAAGGTTTGTGTTATAATATGACCTAGGAAATCAGACGAGAGGTATTTATGACTTACGAACAAGAATTTTTAAAAGAATTTGAAGCTTGGGTAGATTCACAAATTACAGTTAATGAAATGGCAATGGAAGCCAGCCGTAAAATTGTGGAAGAAGATAAGGATGAACGTGCTGCTGATGCTTACATCCGTTACGAAAGTAAGTTAGATGCTTACCGTTATATCCAAGGCAAATTTGCTAATTATAAAGCCGGTAAAGGTTTCCACGAATTACCAGATAATCTTTTAGGGGAGAGAAATTATTAAAAATGGCAAAGAAAAAGAATCGTAAAAAAGAGTATTTATTGAAATTAAAACGTGCAGGTATCATCAAAACAGCTGCTGCATCAACTGCTAAAGCTGCTGCTAACGTTGTTTCAAAAGCGACTCTTACTTTGGAAGAATTTTCAGCGATTTCTGCCGTAGAAGGCATTCGACCAAAACTTGTTGAGACACTTTACAATGAAGGACTCAAATCAGTTTCTGATTTTGCTAACTTCACTGAAAAAGAAGTTTTGGCCTTTAAAGGAATTGGTCCAGCAACAGTTAACAAACTTAAAGAAAATGGCGTAGCTTTCAAAGCTTAATCCATTTGCGTTAGCTGACCAAATCTGTTAAAATAATAACATTCAGAGGTGTCTTGAAGACCATTTGTTACAGGGAGCGGTGTTATTGAGAAATCCGCACAAATGTCGAGGCTGGTTGCTGAAGGTTGTAACTGAATAACAAAGTTGCGAGTGCTAGTCACTCGAATGTGGGTGGTACCGCGGATTTATAAAAGTTCGTCCCTGTCGAAAGACAGGGGCGATTTTTTGATTGTAGGTGTTAACAGATGAAAAAAACGTTTAATACTTCAAAATTTTATTATGCTTTTCCGATTTTTATATTAGGTTATAAAGATGAAAAATTTTCCTATAACATTACGACATGCAGTTCATCGTTTAGTCTGGGTGATATGGTAGTTATTGGGATGTTTAAGGGGAGTAATGCAGTTAAGCAAATTAGTAAATTTAAAGAATTTACGATTAATATTCCAACTAAGGAACAAGGTTTTTTAATGGAAAAAGCCGGTTTCTTAACAAAAAGAGATAAGTTGACATTATTATCAGTTCCTTATGAATTATCCTCTGTAATAGATGCTCCATTATTAGAAAAATGCCCTGTATCTATGGAGTGTCGGGTAGAGCAGATTCAAGAATTTGGTGAGTATGTCAATTTTACAGCTCGTATTATTAATCGTTGGTGTGATGAGACATTACTTGATACTAAAGGGAATTTTAAGAGTAATGTATTCTCTCCAATTGAGTATATTGGTGATGAAAAGCAACGTATTTATCGTTATTTAGATGACAAGAATAGTGATAAACTAGGAACTTTTATAAGGAGTTTAAAATATGATTAAAATTTTGGGTCAGATAAACGACAATAAACTTCCGGATGTAGAGACAGAACGTCTTTACTTGCGTCAGCGTTTGGTGTCAGATGCTAAGGATATTTTTGATTATGCGAGCTTGCCAGAAGTGACTTGGCCAGCTGGTTTTCCACCTGCAGAAAGTGTGGAAGCAGAGGCATATTATCTTGAAAACATTATGCCAAAGCGCTGGGTTGAGCAAAAGGTACCGTCTGGTTATGGTATTTGCTTAAAAGGGACAAATAAAGTCATTGGCTCGGTTGATTTTAATCACCGCCATGCTGATGATGTGCTGGAGATGGGCTATACACTCCACCCAGATTATTGGGGTCAAGGTATTATGCCAGAAGCTGCGCGTGCGCTTTTAGAAGTTGGTTTTAATCTGGTCGGCCTCCATAAAATCGAAATTGAATGTTATAGTTACAACAAAGCTAGCCAGCGTATTGCTGAAAAGCTTGGCTTTACTCTTGAATCAAAAATCCGTGATCGTAAGGATGCACAAGGAAAACGTTGTGATTTACTGCGTTACGGATTGTTAAAAAGTGAGTGGGAGGAGCTGTCAGCAGCACCTGATAAATTGAATTGATTGACTTATTGAAAAAATTGTAGAAAGGACACATTATGTCAAAAGAACTTTCACCAAAATATAACCCAGCTGAAGTTGAAGCTGGTCGTTATCAAAAATGGTTGGATGAAGATGTTTTCAAGCCTTCTGGCGATAAGAAAGCTCATCCGTATTCTATCGTTATTCCACCACCAAACGTAACTGGTAAACTTCACCTTGGTCACGCTTGGGATACAACTTTGCAAGATATTATTATCCGTCAAAAACGTATGCAAGGTTTTGATACTTTATGGCTTCCTGGTATGGACCATGCGGGGATTGCAACACAAGCAAAAGTTGAAGCACGTCTTGCTGAAGATGGTATCTCACGTTACGACCTTGGTCGTGAAAAATTCCTTGATAAAGTCTGGGAATGGAAAGATGAATACGCATCAACAATCAAACAACAATGGGGTAAAATGGGTATCTCTGTTGACTACTCACGTGAACGTTTCACCCTTGATGAAGGATTGTCAAAAGCGGTCCGTAAAGTCTTTGTTGAACTTTATAAAAAAGGTTGGATTTACCGTGGTGAATTTATCATCAACTGGGATCCAAAAGCTCGTACAGCTCTTTCTGATATCGAAGTTATCCACAAAGATGTCGAAGGTGCATTCTACCACATGAACTACATGTTGGAAGATGGTTCACGTAGCCTTGAAGTGGCAACAACTCGTCCTGAAACAATGTTTGGTGACGTTGCCGTTGCGGTTAACCCAAATGACGATCGTTACAAAGATTTGATTGGTAAAAACGTTATCCTTCCAATCGTTAACAAAGCTATTCCAATCGTTGGTGATGAACACGCTGACCCAGAATTTGGTACTGGTGTGGTTAAAATCACTCCTGCACACGACCCTAATGACTTCTTAGTTGGTCAACGCCATAACTTGCCACAAATCAACGTGATGAACGACGATGGTACAATGAACGAACTTGCTGGTGAATTTGCTGGTATGGATCGTTTTGAAGCACGTAAAGCTGTCGTTAAAAAATTGGAAGAAATCGGTGCGCTTGTTGAAATCGAAAAAATGGTTCACAGCGTTGGTCACTCAGAACGTACTGGTGTGCCAGTTGAACCACGTTTGTCAACACAATGGTTCGTTAAAATGGATCAGTTGGCTAAAAATGCCATTGCTAACCAAGATACTGACGACGAAGTAAAATTCTACCCACCACGTTTCAACGATACTTTCCTTCAATGGATGGAAAATGTTCACGACTGGGTTATCTCTCGTCAATTATGGTGGGGTCACCAAATCCCAGCATGGTACAATGCTGAAGGTGAAATGTACGTCGGTGAAGAAGCTCCAGAAGGTGACGGATGGACTCAAGACGAAGATGTGCTTGATACTTGGTTTAGTTCAGCACTATGGCCATTCTCAACAATGGGTTGGCCTGACACAGAAGCAGAAGACTTCAAACGTTACTTCCCAACTTCAACATTGGTAACTGGTTATGATATCATCTTCTTCTGGGTATCACGTATGATTTTCCAATCATTGGAATTCACAGGACGCCGTCCATTTGAAAACGTGCTTATCCACGGTCTTATCCGTGACGAACAAGGACGTAAAATGTCTAAATCGCTTGGTAACGGTATTGACCCAATGGACGTTATCGAAAAATATGGTGCTGATGCGCTTCGTTGGTTCTTATCAAACGGTTCTGCACCAGGTCAAGACGTTCGTTTCTCTTACGAAAAAATGGATGCAGCTTGGAACTTCATTAACAAAATCTGGAACATCTCTCGTTACATTTTGATGAACAATGAAGACCTTACACTTGAACAAGCTAGCGCTAATGTTGAAAAAGTTGCTGCTGGAACAGCTGGTAACGTGACTGACCGTTGGATCCTCCACAACTTGAACGAAACAATCGCTAAAGTCACTGAAAACTTTGATAAATTTGAATTCGGTGTGGCTGGTCACATTCTTTACAACTTCATCTGGGATGAATTTGCTGACTGGTATGTTGAGTTGACTAAAGAAGTGCTTTACAGCGACAATGAAGACGAAAAAGTTATCACTCGTTCAGTTCTTCTTTACACACTTGATAAAATCCTTCGTTTGCTTCACCCAATCATGCCATTCGTAACTGAAGAAATCTTTGAACAAATTTCTGAAGGTTCAATCGTAACAGCTGAATACCCAACTGTTAACCCAGCATTTGAAAATGAAGCTGCGCACAAAGGTGTTGAAAGTCTTAAAGACCTTATCCGTGCCGTTCGTAACGCACGTAGCGAAGTGAACGTTGCACCAAGCAAACCAATCACACTTCTTGTTAAGACAAGCGACAAAGAATTGGAAGATTTCTTCAACAGCAATGTGAACTATATCAAACGTTTCACAAATCCTGAAAAACTAGAAATTTCTTCTGATATTGAAGCTCCAGAATTGGCAATGTCTAGCGTTATCACTGGCGCAGAAATCTTCTTGCCACTTGCTGACCTTCTTAACGTTGAAGAAGAATTGGCACGTCTTGACAAAGAACTTGCTAAATGGCAAAAAGAATTGGATATGGTTGCACGTAAACTTGGCAACGAAAAATTCGTCGCTAACGCTAAACCAGAAGTTGTCCAAAAAGAACGCAACAAACAAGTTGACTACCAAGCTAAATACGACGCAACAGTTGCGCGTATCGAAGACATGAAAAAGTTGGTGAAATAATAAATCGATTATAAAAGAACGCCCCACTTCAACTAATGGTTGAGGTGGGGTTATTGGTTTGTTAAAAATAAAACAAGTCTTCAAATTTTTTATCGAGGGCAATACACAATTTTAAGTGAGATGGAGAAGTTGTTAGGAGATAATAAAATTGAAAAATATTATAAACGGAATAGGTTTGTTTATCACATATGGAATACCCGTTTTATCATTTACTTAATCACTTATTTAGGAACTAAACAAGGAGTTGTGCAATCTTTCAAATACCCTACTTCCTTATCCGAGTTCTCAGTAATTATCTCCATAATATTAGTTGTTTTATTACTTTTATTCTTTGGCTTAAATATTTTGGTTAAAAGGTTATTCAATTTAATTTTAGTATATAAACTAGGACAAAAACAGAATTAGTTAATAGGCTTAACTCCATGAGTATAGTCCTTGCTCCCATATTGATTATTGTAGTAAAAATTTTCTTAAGGTAATTATAGAACTGGAATGTTTAGGTTATATAAATAGGAATTTCAAATATTATTAGGTGTTTAGAATGGATTAAATAGGTATAAGAATGTTTATAAATTGACTAAGGAAACACAGTCTAAAGACCGTGTTTTTTTGGTATAATAAAATTAAAAAATTTAGGAGACATGGTTATGAATATAAATGGTGTACTAACAACTTATGAAGAATTAACTGAGCATAATTTTGAGTTGTATGATGCTTTTGATAAAGAGGGAGAGTTTCTTTTGAAACTAGAATTTAGAGGGTGGAATAAATTCAAAAGTAACAGTTTAGTATGTTATTTTACTGATAGAGAAGGAAAACGTTATCGTCTTTTTGCATGGAAACATGGAGAAATATATAATCCAAAAAGAAGTGAAATTAATATGGCAACTGTTCAAGATGGAACATGGTGGAAATGTACCGTAAAGCAGAATAGTAAAGGAAATATGGAATGGCTTACGGCAGAACAAGTACAAAAATAAAAATTTGAGCACTCGTTTAAGTTGTCCAGATACTATTCAATACAAAGGTCATATTTTTAGCATAATATGGCACAGTAATTTTTAAAGGATGGAGGGTAAAGTGGTGATAAGCTATATTTCTAGTTTTTTCCGTTTCATATTTAAAGTTTTTGGAGTAATACTACTTTTTACTGTTACTACCTTGTTGGTAGTATTGCCATTATTTAAGGAAAATAACATAATTGGGAAATTATATAGCTATATTGAAAAAAATGAAACTTATTTAGGCCTTATTTTTTCCATATTAACGATTATTTTGACTATTTGGTCAGTAAACAAACAGATTAGGGTTTCAATAGAACAATGGAATAGGCAACAAGGCGAACGCTATAGAGATGAGCAAAATAGGATAGAGGGTGAAAGAAATCGGCGAGAATTAGAAGAAAAGCAAGCTGCAATTGAAAGATTTGTTAGTAATGAAAGAGAGCTTCAAAAAGTTAGACCAACATTCATGGTCAATAAGGTTGGGAGTAATGGGAAAGAGAGTTATAAACTAGACGTTTATATAAATGATTCTTTTATTGATGATGTACGTATTTTTGTAAAAAGTTTTTCAGATAAAAATGATGTGATAAAATCAGAAAATATTGGAACTCTACAATCTGGAAATATTAACTTACCAATATTAAATCAAGATATTGAAGATATAGAATTTATTTTAATCTTATGTAAAACGATTTACCAAGAACAAATTTATTATTTCTACTATTATGGAGAAGTATCATTTCACCTTAGAAGAGTAATAAGTCTAGATGAGATAGAGAAATATAAAAAGTATCTAGATAGAAAATATTTAATAGAATTTATTGGTATAAAAGAACAGATAACAGAAAGAATTGAAATCTACAAGGAAACAATCAGTCAACCGGCAGTAAAAATACTTGCCTTGAAACGTTTTGTTCGAACTTTAGATAAAATTTATAGACAAGATAATACAGATTTTATAGATAGAATTTCTTCTGATGAAAACTTAAAGATTATGGAAATTATAGAAGAATACAACATAGGTTTACTATTAGGGAGGACTTTGAATTATATTGCAAATAAGAAGGGAACAGATACTAGGGAATTTTATGAGAGAATTTTACTAGTTATCCAAGAGTTACTTCGTGAAAAAGATATCTTTGTTGGTAATTTCCCATATGATAGGGATAATAATTACTTTGAAAACAATATTGGTGGGTGGGCTAATAACAATAATCTAAATATCAAGTGGTTTTATGATAAATATATAAATTTTTCAGATAAAATGGATAAAAATTTTTTATTGGAATATATTAGAGATTTTGAAACTCTTCTTAATGCCATAAACTTTCAAAATCCAAGTGAAAAAATACAAATAGGCTTTTCATCAAGAAATATAGAAGTATTTTTAAATGAAAGTGTTGGTTTGGAAAGAGGAGTGGAAAGCCACCGATCAGAGTATCTTCTAGATAATTATAGTAAAAAAATTAGTAATATTCTGTATGATTTAACCAAGTGAATTAGTAATCACGTTTTAATATGATTTTATAAATTAGCTGATAAAGTATTATAGCTAAATATCAAGTTCGCTATGCTTCAACTTTTTCAGGGCTATGGATAAATTGGATAGGGGAAGACAGAAAGTCATTGCCCGATGGATTGATAAATATTTAATAGATGTTGTTTTTCCACAGGCGCTGGGAAAATATCTGGCAGGGATGTTGTCTGACTATATTCGCTTTCGTGTAGGATATTATATTATTACCAAGGTTAATGATGAGGACTTTGTCATTATGAATGTTCATATAGCAAAGTAATCAGAAGAATGGTATTTCAATCTATTTATCACGTTCCTATGTTGCTTCTGCTGGAGGTGATCGCGAAAGTACTGATATTTATGATGACGGTACAGTATATTTTGTCCAATGGTCGTCTGGTACAGCCTTTATCAGTTGATCTATCAGCTTATGATTGATGTGGTTGAGGAAAAGGTGGTTGGTTTACGCGTCACAGTGCCAAAACTGTTCCTTGTATGATGCCTTATATAACAGCCTTTTTCATGCCACGTGAAAAAAGGAGATCGTCCAAATGTCGTGCCAGATGGCGCTGTTAACTTTGCTTTTTAGGACAATTTGCGGAGACGCAGTCTATCACCGAATATTCTATTCGAACAGGTATGGAAGCTGTTTACATGCTCTTGGATATTGACCGTGGTGTTCCAGAAGTTTGGGGGAGCACCTATAATGTGCGTGACTTGCTTCATGCGACAGTTGTGCTACGCGATGACAAGGCTATTACTGATATGAAGTTGAATTTTTTCGAAAAATTTATCCTCAAGCAAGCTCTTCGTAAGACAGAAGGAACCTGATATTGAAAAAAACTCTTACGAGAATATTACCTCATTCAATGATGAAAAGAAAGGGCTGGAAAATGCCATTCCAGCCTTTTTTTGTTATACTTATGCTAAACGAAAGGAGTCCTTATGTCATTTGAATCGGATATTTTTAGGAAAAAGCGGGTGGTGTTTGAGCGTTTGGTACCGTTTGGTTTTCAGAAATCACAGGGTGGTTATGAGTTCCGCGAAACTATTTTGGACGGCGCTTTTGAAGTGCGTGTTCATGTTGCGGCAGATGGGGAGGTGTCAACTCATGTGATTGATACTGATTTGAACGAGGAATATCTTGCCATTCATGTGGCGCAAGCAATGGGAAATTTTGTTGGGCAAGTCAGAGAAGCTTATCTTGCGGTGCTTGAACGTGTGGCGACAGCTTGCTTTGAAGCTCTGCCATTTCTCAATCCACAAACCAATCGTCTCGCACACTACTTGCAAGCGACATATGGCGACATGTATGACCATCCTTTTGAAAAATATCCTGATTTTTCTTCATTTCGCTATCCTGATAATCAGAAGTGGTATGGGCTTGTGATGACGATTGCGCGTGGCAAATTAGACCTTGGTGAGGAGCAGTGGCCGCAAGAAGCGCTGGATGACAAAGTTGAAATAATCAATATTAAGGTTGAACAAGCTAAGTTGCCTGAATTGATTGAAATCAAGGGCGTTTATCCGTCTTATCACATGAATAAGAAGTCTTGGGTGACTGTGGTTTTGGATGAGACTGTTTCAGATGATTTACTTTTTTCTTTGGTGGACAATAGCAGAGCTTTGGTGATTGGGAAGTCTTTAGGGAGTGGTAGTGGTCCAGATTATTGGATTATCCCAGCTAATCCAAAGTATTATGATATTGATGCGGAATTTGCAGCAAGCAAAATCATTTTATGGACGCAAAAAGCAAGTATTAAAAAAGGTGATTTTGTCGCGATTTACATGACTGCACCAACTAAGGCAGTTCGTTATTTTTGCCGAGTCCTTGAAGCTAATATACCAAATGATGCTTACCGAGATGATACTTCTATTAAGAAACTAATGAAAATTGAATTGCTACAGTCATTTTCTGATAATGAAGTAACCTTTGAACATCTAAAATCCTATGGTGTTAAAGCTGTACGCGGCCCACGACGAATGACCAAAGAATTGATTGCTTACATTAAACCATTACTAAGATAAATCAAACACCGTACGATGTGCGGTGCTTTTTTGAAAATAATTTGAAAGAATATTGCAAAACGACCTTTTCAAGCGTATACTGTCTGAAAAAGGAGGTTTGTATGAAAAAAATTGAGAAGAAAAATACTGGACTTTTGGTCACAAGTAGTACAATTTCAAAAGTCGGAGATGTCTTATTTGATTATGTTAATAATTCATTTTTGGCTAGTATGAATGTCAAGTCAATGGTTTTAGTGGGAATCTATCAATCAACGGAAAATATCATTGGCGCTCTTTTTAATCTCTTTGGTGGTGTGATAGCGGACCGTTTTCGGCGAAAGAAAATTATTATATTGACTGATTTTTTAAGTGGTTTAATCTGTCTGATTTTGTCTTTTATCACTCAGCAAACTTGGTTGATGTATGCAGTGATTTTGACAAATGCTTTGTTGGCATTGTTGTCAGCTTTTTCGACGCCAGCTTATAATGCTTTTACCAAAGAAATTGTTGAAAAAGAACAGATTACACTAGTTAATTCTTATCTGCAGACGGTTGCTACGCTAGTTAAAATCATTGTGCCTATGCTTGCTTTGGGGATTTATCATGTGATTGGCATTAATGGGGCTTTGATTCTAGATGGCTTGTCGTTTTT
>NZ_DGTE01000041.1:0-128305 GCF_002393675.1 Streptococcus sp. UBA4344 | reverse complement strand
TCTGATAATCTTCATTCTCAGAAAGGATTCTCTTATTGCCTGCTTTACCATTAGCAAGAAGTAAGAGAGTGTCATTAGTTGATGTATCACCATCAACTGTAATTTGGTTAAATGTCGTTTCAACATTTTGGTTGAGGGCTAGTTGCAATGTTTCACTTGAAATATTAGCATCACAAGTGATGAAAGCTAGCATGGTTGCCATGTTAGGGTGAATCATACCAGAACCTTTTGCCACACCTGCCATGGTTACTTCGTCACGTCCAAAGCTTTCTGTGACCGCAACAGTTTTAACCATGGTATCTGTTGTTAGGATAGCTTTTGAAAAATCATCTGAATTTCCATTAACAACAAGTTTTGAAAGACCAGTTTTAAGTGTATCCATTGGTAACAAATCACCAATAACACCAGTAGATGCCACACCGACCAAATCAGGTTCAACACCAAGCTTTTCAGCTGTCCATTTTTGCATAGTGTAAGCATCTTCCATCCCTTGGACACCAGTACAAGAATTAGCAACACCTGAGTTAACAACGATAGCTTTCATTTTCTTAGCTTTTTTAACAGACTGGCGTGTCACAATCAATGGCGCTGCGATAACTTTATTAGTAGTATAAACACCAGCTACACTTGCTGGAACTTCTGAAACAATCCAACCAAAATCCAATTTTCTTTTCTTAAACCCAGCATGTAATCCATCTGCTGAAAATCCAAGTGGGCTTGCAACATTACCTTCAATAACTTTCATTTTCTATACCTGAAACACTTAAAGCAAACTCATTCTTTCAAAAATACTTTAAGCGACCTTCCCTTTCTATAAATAATTCGGTGAAATCAATAAACCTTCTGTTTCATCCCAACCATTCATGAGGTTAAGATTTTGTACAGCTTGACCAGCAGCACCTTTAATCAAATTATCAATAACAGATACTACTGTCAGTACATTAGTCACTTCATTGTAAAGAAAACCAATGTCTGTAAAGTTCGAACCAATCACATTGTGCAATTCTGGCAAATCATCTTGCACACGAACAAATGGCGTATCCTTGTAAGAATCCTCGTAAATCGCAAAAAGATTAGCATTTGTCAGTGGTTTTTTTAATTTAAGATAAACCGTAGACATGATACCTCGGTTAACTGGCAATAATGATGTTGAAAACTGGATGTGATTAACCTTGTCATCAAAAAGTTTCAACTCTTGCACAATTTCAGGGATGTGCTGGTGACGATTCAATTTATATGTCACATAGTTATCATGAACATTAACAAAGTGACTTGATTCAGAAAGAGCTTTACCAGCACCTGTCAAACCACTTTTAGCATCAACGATGATTGAATCTTCTTCAACCACACCCGCTTTTAGCAAAGGAATCAAAGCTAATTCTGTTGCTGTCGCGTAACACCCTGGGTTTGAAATAAATTTCTTATCCTTAACATCTGTGAATTCAGCTAAAGAATATGTAAATTTATTCAGATCCTCATCACTTGCTGGTGTTTTTTTATACCATTTTTCATAAAGGTAAGCTGGCAAGCGATGGTCTCCCGATAAATCAATGACTGGAAAATCAGCCTCAACAAATGGTTGTGCTAGTTTACTAGCCACACCACTTGGAGTGGCAAAGAAGACTAAATCTGATTTTGCCATGATTTTTTGAGCATCAAATTCTTCGATGGCCAAGTCACACACACCAACTAAGTAAGGGTATAACTCTGATAATCGTCGACCGATTTCCTTAGTTGCATGAATCGAAGCAATCGTAACTTTTTTATGATTATTCAATAATTTAACTAATTCTAGACCACTGTATCCAGTGATACCAACAATCGACACTCTCATAATATACACTCCTTGAATAAATATGTATACAATTTTATAGTATATTTATTCATAAGTCAAGTGTTTTTTGCATAAAATATTAAAAAAGCACGAATTTTCATTCGTACTTTCATTATTTTTCAAATAATTTCAGCTCGCTAATTCGTTCGACAGCTTCAATGAGACGTTCTGGTTCAACCAATAAACCTATTCTGACATAACTATCTCCTGCTTGTCCGAAACCTTTTCCTGGTGCGACCGCTACATGAGCTTCATTTAACAGTAAATCTGCGAAACTTTCACTATCATAACCTTTTGGCACAGGCATCCAAGCATAAAATGATCCTTTTGAGTCAAAGGCACGCCATCCAATTCTCTCTGCTGCCTGAACAAAAGCATGACGACGTTCATCATATTTGTGGTTTAGCTCAGCGATGGCTGACTTCGCTTTTTTATCTAGTAAGGCTACAGCACCAGCGTCTTGGATTGCCGGAAAAATACTAACAAAGAGGTGATCTTGTAGGAGATTAAGAGCTTCAATCATCTCAGTATTTCCTGCAGCAAATGCCAAACGCCAACCTGCCATGTTAAAAGTTTTCGAAAATGTGTAAAGTTCAATACCAACTTCTTTTGCCCCAGATGTTGATAAAAAGCTTGGATTTTGGTAACCGTCTGCTCCCAAAGCCCCGTATGCAAAGTCGCTAACAACACCGACCTTGTATTTTTTCGCCCAAGCAACTAATTCCTCGTAGAATTCTGCTGTCGCCACAGCTCCCGTTGGGTTATTAGGGTAATTAACATAGATAAATTTAGCACGTTTGGCCACTTCTTTTGGAATAGCTGACAAGTCTGGCAAGAAGTTATTTTCAGCTTTCAAAGGGAAGGTTTCATATTCGATTTTCCCTAATGCGACACTAGAAAGATAATCTGGGTAACCTGGGTCTGGCAACAATAGCAAGTCTCCTGGATTCATCATTGCTAAAGGAAACTCAACCAAACCAATCTTTGCACCACCAAGAACACAAATTTCCTTTTCACTGTCAAGAATTACCTGATAATTTTCCTTATAAAATTGACTAGCTGCTTCTTTAAAATTTGTATTCCCACGAAATTGCGAATATTTATGAGAAGCTGGATTTTTAGCCGCTTCAATCAAAGCCTCTACAATATAATCGTAAGTTGGCTGATCTGGATTTCCCTGACCAAGATTAATAACGTCATAACCTTCAGCCACCTTAGCATTGACTTTTGCAACAAGACTAGCAAAAAACTGTTCTGGTAATTCTTGTAAAATATTTGATTGTGAAAACACCCTAATGCCCCCTTAATGATACAAATCTGGTTTGCGGTCTTCAAAAACTGGAATGTGACCTCGAATTTTTTCAACTTCTGTCAAATCAAGGTCAGCCGTAAAAATGCCTTCTTGATTGTCTGGCGCCTGCAAAATCACCTTCCCTAAAGGATCAATCACCAAAGAATGCCCTGAAAAATGATCAGCAAGACCGTCACCCACACGATTGACCGCAACAACAAAAGCTTGATTTTCAACCGCACGCGCACGCAGTAAAATCTCCCACTGTTCTACACGTGCTTCTGGCCACTCAGCAACGACAAATAAAAGTTTAGCTCCACTTGCCATCAAGGTTCTCACCCACTCTGGAAAACGAATATCATAACAAATGACACTAGCAGCTTTGACACCATCTAAGTCAAAAGTACTCTCTTTACTACCTGATTGTAAATACTCATCTTCTGACATTAAGCCAAACAAATGTACCTTATTATATTCAGTCAGTATCTTTCCATCTCGATTAAAAACGTAAGTCGTATTAAAAAAGCCTGTTTCTTTCTTTGTTGCAACAGACCCTGCTACCAGATTTACACGATGCTGTTTAGCAAAGGCAGCTAATACAGCTTTTGTTTCTTGTCCATCCTCATCAGCAACACTTGATAATTGGTCCAATGCGTAGCCTGTATTCCACATTTCCGGCAAAACAATCACATCTGGCTCATCAAGCAGAGCTTTTTCCAATAATGCCAAGACATTTTGGATATTCTGCTTTGCCTTGGCCTCCTGAATAGACATCTGAATTAGTGAAACTTTCATGATTTCCTCGATTCTATCTGCTATGAAAATTTTCTGAAATCTTAGTGACTATTATAACAGTCTGCTAAGCCCCCGTAAAATAGTTATTTTAAATGGACTTGATAGTTAAAAACTATAACCAAAAAAGCCCACCACCAGGTGAGCTTTCGGGATATTTTATGCTAAAAAACATTGTTCTGCTTGAACTAAAATTGAATTTGGTTTATTATACGATGCCAAAACTTCTTGAAATACTAACTTACTTTCACTTATACCTTGTCCTCTTTCCAGATAAAGACATGATAAATAACGCAGACGCTTTTGGCTAATCTTATCTAATTTATCCAGATTAACTTTAGCAAATAAATCTCTAGACATCCTTTTGTACATTAAGGATTCTAAAGTTACTAGTAAGCAATAGTAATAATTTCGGTTAAACTGATTACTTGGCTCCATCTCAGTCAATCTTTGGTAAAGATTTCTAACCTGCGCTACTTCTCCTTGTAATAACCACGCATAAATCAGATACAATAAAAATGTATTGATTATATAATCAGGAACGTTTTGACTCTCTAGAGTGCTACAAACTTTTGAAACTTCATCAAAAGTCTCATCACTATATTCTTGCAATAATTTCCTAGATACGTTTTGATATAAAAGAAATAAATTATCTCGCACTAACAACTTATAACTTTTAAAACCATCATTACACAGACCAAAAAAATTCAGAGGAAGTGCAGTTATTAAAAAGAGTAAAAAACTACAATAGCCAAAGACTGTTAGTATATCTAGTTTCAAAAATAAAACCAAAGAACCAATCAAACTAAATAATGGACCACCAACTAATAATTTTAGAATGGCTCTTTCTGGATAATTTGTAACCTTGTAGCGATAAATACCACCATAATACATCCAGTTATCATTAAATTTCAAACGAAATCCATTTTCAAAATCAAATTTGATAAAGCCAATTATCAAATAAGAAGGTTTAATTCCATTTAAGTAGCCAACTATCAGATGCCCTAATTCATGAAAAACATTCGCAACCATGATACTAAAGTAGCTAACCATCACATCTTTTCGTGCAGTTGGTAATAGTAATAATAAAAAAGATAATCCTGAAATCGTTAGAAAAAATGGCGAATATAGTTTTCTCATATCGTAAATCTCCAGCTCCCAAATTTCTAAAAATATACCAACATTTTACCATATCATCATTAACCAAAAAAGCCCACCTCCAGGTGAGCTTCTTTTGTTTATTTTCTTTCTCGCAATGCTTTAATCAAACTATTTAGTAGGCTACATTCTGCAAAAAGAATGACGATAAGTACCCAGTTTACCTTTCCTTGGATGCTATTGACAATAAGCACTCCAGCAAGGATTATGATTGTTACACTGATTAAGGCAATGGCGAGTTTTAGAAAGATATTTTTTGATGTCATCTTAAAGATTTTCTGCTACTGCTGCAAGAAGGTCAGCGATTTTAGCAGCATCTGAACCACCGGCCATAGCCATGTCTGGTTTACCACCACCACGACCTGATACGATTGGTGCCAAAGCTTTAATCAAGTTACCAGCATGAACATCTTTTGATTTGCTTGCTACAAGAACATTGACTTTTTCGCCAATAGCTGCAGCCAATACAAGAACATCAGAATAATCTTTTTGTTTCCAGTTATCAGCAAATGTACGAAGGGCACCTGCATCAGAAACAGTTACTTGGCTAGCGATAAAGCGAAGACCATTTGCTTCTTTAACATCTTTGAAGACATCACCAGCTTGTGCTGCGGCTGCTTTTTCTTTCAATTCAGCGTTTTCTTTTTGCAATTTTTGCAATTGTTCTTGCAAGCTAACAACTTTCTTAGTAACTTCTTTCAATTGAGGCACTTTAAGTGTTTCAGCAATTGCTTTAAGGTCTTCTTCTTCTTGACGGTATGCTTCAAAGGCTTCTTTACCAGTTACAGCAAGGATACGACGAGTTCCTGAACCGATACCTTCTTCTTTAACAATCTTGAAGATTCCGATTTCTGCTGTATTTGAAACGTGTGTACCACCACAAAGTTCAATTGAGTAATCACCAATTGTTACAACACGTACGTTTTTACCATATTTTTCACCGAATAAGGCCATAGCACCCATTGATTTAGCAGTGTCAATGTCAGTTTCGACAGTGATAACAGGAATAGCGTTCCAAATTTGTTGGTTAACTTCTTCTTCGATTTGACGCAATTCATCAGCAGTAACAGCTTCAAAGTGAGTGAAGTCAAAGCGCAAGAAACCTTCTTCGTTAAGAGAACCAGCTTGAGTAGCGTGTTCACCGATAACGTGATGAAGAGCTGCATGAAGCAAGTGAGTTGCAGTGTGGTTTTTAATAACACTGTGACGACGTTTAGCGTCAATTTCAAGTGTGTATGTTGTACCAACTGACAAGCTTGCAAGTACTTCAACTGTGTGAAGAGCTTGACCATTTGGTGCTTTTTGAACATCAATCACACGAGCAACGATGTCGCCTTTATCATTTTTGATAACACCGTGGTCAGCTACTTGACCACCCATTTCAGCGTAGAATGGTGTTTTAGCGAAAACAAGCAAAGCTTGACCTTCTGAAACAGCTTCAGTACGTTCGTTATCAGCGATAATAACTGACAATGTAGATTCAAGAACTTCTTCTTCATAGCTAAAGACTGATTCTTCAGTGATGCTTGACAATGTTTCGTTTTGCATACCCATTGAACCACCTTTAACAACACTTGCACGAGCGCGTTCTTGTTGTTCTTTCATAGCAGCTTCAAAGCCAGCGTGGTCAATCTTGAATCCTTTATCTTCAGCCAATTCTTCAGTCAATTCAACTGGGAATCCGTATGTATCATACAATTTGAAGATGTCTTTACCTTCAACAGTGTCTTTACCAGCTGCTTTCAAATCAGCCAACAATTGGTCAAGCATGTTTGAACCAGCATCGATTGTACGAGCAAATGTTTCTTCTTCGCGGCGTACGATTTTTTCGATAAATTCGCGTTTTTCAAGAACTTCTGGGTAATATGATTCCATGATTTTACCAACAGTTGGAACCAATTTATACAAGAATGTTTCGTTGATGCCAAGGCGACGACCATGCATAACGGCACGACGAAGCAAACGACGAAGCACGTAACCACGTCCTTCATTACCTGGAAGAGCACCATCACCGATAGCAAATGAAAGTGAGCGAATGTGGTCAGCGATAACTTTAAAGCTCATGTTGTCGCCATCTGGATCATAAGTTTTACCAGATAATTTTTCAATTTCACGAATGATTGGCATGAAGAGGTCAGTTTCAAAGTTTGTTTTAGCCCCTTGCATAACCGCAACCAAACGTTCCAAACCAGCACCCGTATCAATGTTTTTGTGTGGTAATTCTTTGTATTCTGAACGCGGAACAGCTGGATCAGCGTTAAATTGTGACAACACGATGTTCCAAATTTCGATATAACGGTCGTTTTCAATGTCTTCAGCAAGAAGTTTGATACCAACGTGGTCTGGGTCAAAGTCTTCTCCACGGTCAAAGAAGATTTCAGTATCTGGTCCTGAAGGTCCAGCACCAATTTCCCAGAAGTTATCTTCGATTGGAATCAAGTGGCTTGGTTCAACACCAAGTGAAATCCAACGGTTGTAAGTATCTTTATCATCTGGGTAATAAGTCATGTAAAGTTTATCTTTAGGGAAGTCAAACCATTCTGGGCTTGTCAACAATTCGAATCCCCAAGTAATAGCTTCATCACGGAAGTAATCACCAACTGAGAAGTTACCCAACATTTCAAACATTGTGTGGTGACGAGCTGTTTTACCAACGTTTTCAATATCGTTTGTACGGATAGCTTTTTGAGCATTTGTGATACGTGGGTTTTCTGGAATTACTGAACCATCAAAATATTTTTTAAGCGTTGCAACACCTGAGTTAATCCACAACAAAGTTGGGTCATTTACAGGGACCAAGTTTGCAGAAGGTTCAACAGAGTGACCTTTTGATTTCCAGAAGTCTAACCACATTTGGCGCACTTGCGCACTAGTCAATTGTTTCATTACATCTTTCCTTTTCTTTTTACTAAGCGATTTTAACGCTTGCCATAGATTGACATCATCTTCTTTAATGCTACTTAAACAAGGGTAAAAAAACGACAAGTCCATCTTACAGAGGGTGACATTCGCCACGGTACCACCTCTTTTCAATGAACTTGTCATTCTTCATTTATTGTTAAATTGTTTTTCTGACATTCTTTGTTAGTGACCTTGTCACCAAAATTCAAAAACTAGAAATCATGAGTAGCACATTTTTAACTTCATCCATGGCTCGCAGCAACCGCCACTTTTCTGAATCTGAATTTTTAAAAACGATTCTCAATCCTTTTAATTGTACTGTATTTTAAGCGACTGGTCAAGTAACTTATTCAGCTGAATCTGTAGAACTTGATTCTTCTGTTGAAGATGCTTCTGTTGAGCTTGATGAACTTGCTGCAGAAGAACTTGATGAAGCTTTTGAAGATGAAGAAGATGATGAGCTTGTAGCATATTGTGAAAGGATGCTTGCAAAGCTACGATCTTTAATTTTCACATTAGCTTTATCAAGTGCTTTACCGATAACTTGGTTTTGGAAGCTTGTATCATTTTGGTATTTAGCCATAATGATTTTCTTCAAACGTTTTTTATAAGTTTTCCAATCAGCATTTTTTTCTGTTTTCTTAGTTGTTTTAACGATGTAGTAAGTGTATGAATATGTTGATGAGTTCATCACTTTGATTACATCTGATACTGAACCTTCGTCTTGTTTGAATGCTGCATTCATAACATCTGTTGGAAGTTTTGTATCTGCAGAATCAAATGTGTATTCAGTTTTCTTAGCTGTTGTGTTATCTTTAGCAATTTTATCGAAATCAGCACCTTCTGCTGTCGCTTGATCATGAACTGAGTTAGCTTTGTCTTCATCAGTCAATGCAATAACTGTAGCTGTTGTATCAGGATTGTAATCTTTGTAAGCTTCTTTGTAGTTTTTAGTTGTCAATTTATCTTTGGCAGCTTCTTTAACAGCATATTCTACAAGCATTGATGTACGGATTTGTTGTTTGTAAGTGTCAGTTGTCAAACCAGCTGCTTGAAGAGCGCTTGAGAATGATGAACCATATGATGAAGCTGTTGTGTTATAAGCTTTAGTGACATCTTTATCAGAAACTTTATTACCATATTGGTCTTCAAAGACACGTGACAAAATCAAATTCAACATTGTTTGTTGAGATGATGATGTACTTTTAGCTGCGCTGTAGAAATCAGAAACTGTAATTGTGTTACCTTTCATAGTAACAAGAGCTTTAGTTTCAGAGTTGCTGTTTGTCGCAAGGTAAGTAACGCCTGCACCAATAAGTGCTGATGCTACGGCAATAGAAACACCTTTAAAGGCCTTGCTTTGGATCATTTTTGTAAATCCAGATTTTTCTTTTTTTGCCATTGATATTAAACTCCTTAATTTGTCTTTAACTCTATTAGTATACCATATTAACTTAAATGTTGCTTAATTTTAAAGTGTGACATCCTCGGCATTTTTACGAATCATTAGCAATCCGTCACTAAGTGGTAAAAGACTTGCCGTCAAGTTTGGATTGTCAAGAGTTGAGTCAAAAAGTCGTTGAAGTCCACGGTAAATGGTACGTTGTCCACGTCGTACTTCCTCGATTGGTTTAACAATATCACCACCTTGAAAAACATCATCAAAGATAACAACACCACCAACTTTTAAGTGTTTTAACACTTCTGGTAAAAAGACAATATATTTTGATTTTGCTGAATCCATGAAAACAAAGTCATACTCTCCCTCAAGGGTTGAGAGGGTATCAACTGCATCTCCTTCAACCAAAGTGATTTGCTTACGTGTATCGTACTTAGCAAAGTTTTCCTTAGCAAAAGCAATCATTTCTGGATTACGGTCCAGAGTTGTGATTTTAGCTTCCGGTGCATTTTCTGCCATCAAAAGAGCTGAAAATCCGATTGCAGTTCCAATTTCCAAGATATTCTTAGGCTGCAAAGTTTGCAATAAGAAACGGAAATAAGCTACCACTTCGTGTTGAATAATCGGAATATTTTCTTGGTGTGCAAAAGCTTCCAATTCAGCTAAAAAGCCTTCATTTTGCTTTTGACGTGTTCGCATATAACGCACGACTCCCTCTTTAACAACAGGACGTCGCATATTGTGATTTGCTGTTTTTGAATATGATTTAACCATAACTCTTATTATATAGCAAAATAAAGCCGATGTGAATAGGCAGCATTTTATTTTACTGCTTAAGAAGGGTAACAATATCTGACAAATCAGCAATCTTTTGATTCATTTTTGATGATGGTTGTCCAAGATTAATGGACTTAATACCAGCATTCTTTGCAGCTTCAACATCAATGCGACGGTCACCAACGTAATAAGTATCAGCCTTATCAAGATGGTATTTTTCAAGCAGGTAATCAATAGCTTCTGACTCAGGTTTACGTGCAAAGCCGTTGGCTGATGTCACTACTTCTGTGAAATACTGACGCACACCAAGTCTCTCTAAAACATCATTAGCCGTAATTCCTTTATGAGTGTATACAAAATGGCTAACGCCAGCCTGCTTAGTTTGCTTTAAGACCTCTGCCAAATGTTGCATTGGTTTTATCATGTGGTCACGCGCTTCCTGCTCTTTTTTAAAGAAGGCTGATAACTCCGCAAAATCTAATTCTTGCTCTTTCGCCACTTGAAAAAGCAAAGCTTTTACGGATTCTTTAATGATAAAATCCATGACCCATTCTTCATCAAAAACCAAATCATAATGCGCATAAGTGACTTTCAAAGCCTCTCCAATCGCTTCATATGAATCCACTAAAGTTCCGTCAAAATCCCAAATCAAAGTTGTCACTTCTGTCTCCTCATTTCAATATTAATCTAAATTCTCCAAGTCCAAGGTAATCCAATAACGCGCTAGACGATGCCCGTCTTCTAGGTCAATAATATTTTCCAAAATACCACCAGCTTTTTCAATGGTTCTACGACTGGCAATATTGTCCTCACGCGCTGTGATAAGCACAGGATTGATGCCACGTTTGGCATATTGCTCAAGAGCAAAGCTGAGAAGCCTGGTCATGATACCTTGTCGTCTAAATTCTGGTAAGGTTTGATAGCCGATATGTCCACCAATCGTCGCAAGATTACCCTTTTCCAGCTGCCATCGACAAGATATACGCGCAGCAATTTTTCCATTCACAAAGGCATAATAGGTAGTCATCGTTGAATAATCAGGATTAGTAGCTTGTGTTTCTTGCGCTCTGCTATTTTCCACAAAGGTTTTAAAATCACCAATCTCACGTGTCGTGATAAAGGGGTTATCGTCATTTTCCAAAGCTGTTTGATAAGCTCGGTAAGCCGCTTCATCATTAACATCTAGTTTCCTAATTTTCATACTAGCACCTCCAAAATTTTTTCCATTATAACATAAAAAACGAGGCTGGAATATCCAACCTCATAAAGCATTTTAAAGGTGTGCTCCTTTTTCGACCAAAGCTTCCAATTCATTTAAACGTTCTTCAAAAATTTTGAAGGCTGCATCCAAATAATCACTACTTGTCATATCCACACCTGCTTTTGCAATGACGTTTAGCGGATAGTCAGAATTTCCTGCTTTAAGATAATCAAGATAACGATCAATATCAGCTTGAGTGCCATGAACCACTTTATCAGCTAAATAGCTTGCTGCTGCAAAGCCTGTAGCGTACTGGTAAACATAGTAATTATAGTAGAAATGCGGGATACGTGCCCATTCATATTGGATTTCTGGGTTATCTTCTTTGCTAAGTCCGTAATATTTCTCATTCAACTCTTCGTAAAGATTATTAAGATATTCGCTTGTCAATACTTCACCAGCTTGATCTGCTTTATGAATCATATCTTCAAACTCTGCGAATTGTGCTTGACGGAAGATTGTTCCTTTGAAACCATCCAAGAAATGATTCAAAATCGCAAAGCGAGCTTTATCATCGTCAACTTCTTTCAAAAGCGTTTCCGTTAAAATATTTTCATTGGTTGTTGAAGCAATCTCAGCTAAGAAAATACTGTAATCACCGTACACATATGGTTGGTTTTCACGTGTAAATGTTGAATGAAGGCTGTGACCTGTTTCATGTACCAAAGTAAACAGGTTATCAAGTGTATCTTGCCAATTTAACAACATAAAAGCATTAGTATCGTAAGCCCCACCTGAATAAGCTCCAGAGCGTTTTCCTTTATTGACATGAACGTCAATCCAACGTTCTGTAAAAGCACGGTGAACACGATCAGAATAATCTTTACCAAAAACAGCTAATACTTCTTCTGCTTTTTTCAATGCTTCTTCATAAGTGAAACTCATATCCATTTCAGATAACGGTGTGTGGATATCATACATTTTCAAATCATCTAATTTAAGAATTTTCTTACGAAGCTCAACATAACGATGAAGCAATGGCAAATGCGCATTTACACGGTCAAGCAAAGTATCATAAACTGATTCAGGAATGAAATTAGCTGAAAGAGCTGCTTCTCGAGCTGATTTGAAATGATGGACACGCGCATCATAATTGTGAACTTTAACATTTGTTTGCAAAGTTTTAGCGTAAGTGTGTTGGAATTGTTCATAAGTCGCATACATTGCCTCGTAAGCAGCTTTTCGAACATCACGATTTTTTGATTCCAAAAGACTGATGAAATTGCCATGCGTTAACTGAACTTCATTACCTTCATCATCTAAAACGACTGGGAAAACAATGTCCGCGTTATCTAAAATCTCAAAGGTTTCACCAGCAGCACCAAAGATTTCGTGTGCACCAGCTAAGAGCTCTTCTTCTTTTTGAGACAAGACATGCGCTTGACGTTTAAAAAGTTGTTCAAAGAAATGCGCATAAGCTGACAAAGCAGGGGTCTCAGATACAAAAGTAGCAAAATCTTCAGCTGATAATTGCATTAATTCTGGTTCGTAAAACGCGAATACCTCACTATATTTAGCATAAAGGGATGTCGCTTTTGCTTGGTATTCTTGGTATTTTGCCACTGTAGTATCTTGGTCGTTTTTCATTGACGCATAAACATAAACTTTTTCCAAACGACGTGACAAAGCAAGGTAATCTTCCGTAATTGATAGCAATTCTTGACTTGATTGTGTCAAGTGACCTTTGTATTTTTTAGCGTCTTCTAAAGCACTATCAAGCTCTGCTAATTCTGCTTCCCAATCTTCATCTGTCGCAAAGACTGTGCTCAAATCCCATTTATATTTTTCATCGATATGACTACGATTATCTGACATTATGTTCTCCTTTTCTTGGCATTATTAACCATTCTACCATAATAAGCAGGAGGATAAAGTTTTTGAACACTTTTTTCAACTTGATTTTGATAATAACGCCTAAACGTCTCATAAAAAAGTGACAAATCTTGTGAAATTTGGCAAAACCCGTCCTTCAGTTCTGGCGGTCTGACCTGCGGAAAATAAGCCGAGAGAGGCATGGTTAAAAGATTTTTTCCTTGCAAATAAGCCTCTTCCTGCCTTTTCAACCAAGAAACATTTCTAGCTAGCAATTGCCTCTGAATATAGCATAATAAAGCTTGATCTTGTTTGACTTCATACATTGAAAGCTTCTGCTTTTGATAAGGCAAGCGAAGAAATGCCATGACATTACCCGAAAAAGGACAAGTCTTTGTCAGGTAATGAAGATTTCCACGCCTATCCTCATAAATCAAATAACGTAATCTAATAAGACCTTGCTTAACATCAAGCTCCCACAAGTGAAATCCCATATTTTGTGAAAAATACAGAAAGTGTCGATGTAATGGCGTCAAGCGCCTTCCAAGCCACAGCTTTTCTCCCAAAAACCATAAAACCTTAAAACCTGCCTGATGATAGGCTGCTGTCCTTTGCTTAAGACGTTTTTCTGACAAACGTGAACACTGCACTTCCAAAACCAAATTGTCATTTACTAAAAGATCAGCCACTTGATGCAAAGCTGGTAAAACAGCTTCAACAGTTACTTTCTCAGTTTGCGAAAGAGACTGATAGAGCGCCGCTTTTAACCCAAGATGTTCGTCACTTTCATTTTCACTATAAAAATCACAATTCTCCAAAGACACATGAGCAAAATGCGGACGCATAATACTGCCATTTTTTAAGCGCACTGGCATATGGCAAGCTGGACAAGTAAAAGCCTGCTTTTTAGGAATACCATCTAAGAGTGAAATCAAGCGTCCATTTTCATCAAGAGCTGATAGCATAGTAAACCTCCTTACCTTTTTATTCGAAAAAAATCCTGAAAAATCATTGGCATTAATCCAAATAATCTTTCAAGATTTCTTTTTCTTCACTTGTTAATTCACGGTAGTGGCCAACTGGCAAATCTCCCAAATGAAACTGTCCAAAACTCAATCGTTTCAAGTAAGTAACCTTAACCCCGTAAGCCAAAAACATTTTCTTAACCTGATGAAATTTTCCTTCTGAGATACTAATATTAGCAGAGCTTTTTTCAAGACTTGTCTCAATTATCTCTAGCCTTGCTGGTTTACAAACTGTCCCATCATCAAAAGTCACCCCGTTTTCAAAAAATGCTGGCGCATCTTCAGCTAATAATCCATTAACTTCTACATAATAAGTTTTTGTGACATGATACTTTGGATGTAACATGCGAAAGCCTAGGGGACCATTATTAGTAATCAATAAAAATCCCTCAGTATCACGGTCTAAACGCCCAACAGGGTAGAGCTTAGGAACTCGGTCAGCCTCATCAATCAAATCAATGACCGTCTGATGTTCCTTATCAGAAACTGCAGAAACCACACCAGCTGGCTTATTCAGAATAAAATATTTTTCTTGTGAAAAGGTCACCTGTTTTCCTGACACCGTAACCTCTTGCAGGCTCGGCTCAACATTAAGATTGTCCGCCTCAGCTAATCGACCGTCCACATAAACCTGACGACTTCTGATTAATTTTTTAACTTGATTACGTGAACCAAAGCCAGCTTGACCTAATAATTTATCTAAACGCATGCTCCTATTTTACCATGTTCTGAAGCATTTTTTTAGTCTAATTCGCTCGCTGCTGCTTCATCAACAATCACCACAAGATTTGGATGATTTTGAAGAACACTAGCTGGCAACTCTTCACTAATCGGTCCATTAATCATTTGATTGATAGCGTCAGCTTTGTCCTTACCATAAGCCATTAAAACAACCATTTTAGATTGCATAATAGATTTAATTCCCATTGAGATAGCTTGTTTTGGAACATCATCCATGCTATCAAAGAAACGGCTATTAGCCTCAATCGTATCTTCAGCCAAATCGACGATATGAGTCGTCATATCAAATGGTGTGCCAGGTTCATTGAAACCAATATGACCATTTCGACCAATCCCCAAAATTTGAAAATCAATTGGGTGCTCAGCTATCACTTGATTGTAACGGCGAGCTTCTGCTTGCAAGTCAGTTGCTAAACCATTTGGTAAAAAACTTTTTTTGAAAGGTTTATATTGGAAAAGATTTTCCTTCATAAAATGATGATAACTTTGTGCGTTATCTGCTGCTAAGCCGACATATTCATCAAGATTAATGCTTGTCATTTCTGAAAAATCAAGGTCACTATTTGCAATTTCTTTATAGAAACTAAGAGGTGTGCTACCTGTTGCCAATCCTAATGTTTTAGCCCCCTCAGACATGGCATCTTTCAAGAGAGAGAATGCCACTTTTCCACCTTCAATTTGATCATTAACACTAATCACTTTCATAATATTCTCTCCATTTCGTTTTTTGGTATATACCGTTTATCTATTTTTATTATATGGTATATACCAATCTATGTCAAGGAAAATGTTTTGAGAAATAAAAAAAGAGTTTGAAACTTAAATTCCAAACCCTTTTTACAGTTAAAAATCCATAAAGTAGCCTAATTGCTCAGCTTTATAAATAGCTTCTTGCTTATTGTTCACTGACAATTTTTCATAGATATGACTCAAATGGTTAAATACTGTTCTACGACTTATGTAAAGCTTCTCCTCAATTTCTTTTATAGTATGTCCTTTTCGACTTAAATCTAAAATGACAACCTCTTGCTTGGTTAATTCTTCTAGATACTCTTTACATTGGTAAGACTCAAAATATTTCCTTCCAGAATAAATTATTTTCAAAACCCTCAAAAGTTTATCTGGCTCAATATTTTTGTCAATAAATCCATAGGTACCAATTTTTTTAGCTCGTTCCTCATAAACTGATTTTACATAACCTGTTAACATAGCAATCTTCATTTCAGGATTTTTCTGAATTAATTTTTCAGCTAAATCCAAGCCATTTTCCTTAGAAATATTTGTTAAATTAATATCAAGTAAAATAATATCATAATAGGCTGAATTAATGTCAAGATTATCAAAATTTGTCGTTAAAGTATCCAAAACATCAATTTCATCAAATTGTTCACACATCAATTGAATACTCTTTGCAAAAAGCTTATGATCATCAATCAATAAAATTTTCATAACATAATTTCCAATCTACTGGTAATAAAATTTTTACTACAAAGATGTTGTCACTAATCCGAACACTAATATTTCCTCCAAAAGCTGACAAGGTTTCTTCAATTGATTTAAACCCTCGTCCAAAAGTTATTGATTCTCTATGACATGAACATTCATTCCATTGCTTAATTACTATCGTATCTGATTGAATATCTAAAGATAAATCAATACTGTCATTTGTTGCATATTTAATTGCGTTATTAGTCAATTCTTTTAAAAATCGATATACCATAACATCATATGGAGGAAGCAAATTCAAGTCATCAGAGCAATTAAAAATGATTTGTCTACTGCTCTTACGTTTTTGCACTAACTCAGCTAAAAGCATCTGATAATTATCCTTTAAATTTTTCTCTGGCAATAATATAGGATGATAGGAATCAATTTCATTTCGAATACTAACAACTAAATCATTTAATTCCTCAACAACATATTGACTAGCAAGCTTTTGATTTTCCAAGGCTAGTAAATTTTTAACGGCTATAATATTTTGCAAAATATCATCATGAAGGTAATTCGAAAAATCCTGTCGAACACTTTCTTCTGTTTTCATAAAACGTGACAAACGCTGTCCATCGATTAGCATTACCCGCTCATTCATTTTAGATATATAATAAATCGACCATGATAGCACCATCAAAATGAATAATACATTGATACTTGTAACAACAAAAAATAAGAGAAAATCTGTGATAAAAAAGCGAATAACTATTATCCATACAATTATAAAAAATATCAGTGATACTTCAACTCTTGGTCGATAGTCACCCCAGCATCGCTTTATTTCCAAGCGAAGTTTATCATGAATCGTTCTAAAATAATAAATTACTCCCAATATAGAAGGAAATAAATACCAACCTAAATTAGTATAAATTGGACTAACACCATGTACATCTCCGTAAAACTCAGTACTTAATATGAACAGTAGAAGAATTGCAAAATAGAGGCATGATTTTTTTACTGGACTAATAACCTGCTTAAAATGTGAACGATAAACTACCAATAATAACAATGGGTAGAAATGTAATAAAACAAATATAAAGAAATATAACAAATTAAACAGAGAGGGATTAATAAAATAACATAATATAGTTACTAAAATACTACTAATAAGTACTGTATCAAATTTTCTTTTAAAATCTTTTTGATTATATAGTATCAAGTTAATAATTTCTACAGTATATCCATACATCAGCAACGGCTGAAAAAGAATTCCTACTATATTGAAAACATCATGATTTGATATTGTAAAATAGTATTGCCATATAGTCAAAGAAATAATAAAAATAATCTTTTTAAAAATACTATCTTTATCTTGACGTAAAACTGAAGCTAACCATACAAAAATACCATCAAGTAAAATCGTAATAATAGCAAATTTTTCAGAAAAGATTAATCCATCAATTCTTTCGTCATAAAACAACAATAACAAAGTGATTAATTGTTGAAAAAGTACAACAAAGACCCATAAGTATTTTTTACTCCCATTTTTATTCAGTTGTTCCATATCTCATTCCCACTAAAATATAATTTTCTTCATTGTATCATATTTTAAACTCTAACTATAGAACGTGCTGAACGATTTGTCAAAAAGAAAACAATGAAATAAAGTAATAAAAATACTAATAAACAAGTCACTATTGAAGCAAAAATAATTTGATTTGCTACTAGACTGTCTGTAAATAAATATTTGTAAAAAATAAGTAATAGTCCTCCGTTAAGAATACCTACTAAAACAGGCACAACAAACAATACTCCAATTTCACATTTAAGAATTTTGTCAATCATCTGTCCATTATATCCTAATTTACTTAGATAAGAATATTCATCTTTATTTTCCATAATCTCAACCAAACTTGTAAAGTACAAAATACTTCCTGTACAAATAACAAACAGTATTGATAAAAATGAAATAAAGATATAAGTTGAAATATTTCCCGTTTTAACTAGATATTCACGCTCATAGCTACTCTTAACATCATCTAGATTCTTAAATTTTTCATAAAAAGTTTTACTATGACGAATCTCATTCCCATTAAAAGTCCTAATTATCATTTCCTTACTTGGATAACTTTCTCTCAAATTATCATAAAATTTATCACTCACAACCAGAGTAGTCACACTAGTTGCAAAACTAAAAATATTATCAGTTGTTACTTTTTTTACAGTTACTTCACTACCATTTTCAAATTTAAATGTTTTTCCTAAACTTTTTTTAGTAGGATAATAGTTAATTAACAAAGGAGCTGATGTATCAGCCAATACTTTTTTTCCTTGAACTTTAGCAAGATGCTCATAATCACTATATTTTACCAAGTCAAAATATGGTATTGTTTGTCCACTATCTGTAATAGTTATTTCAGGATTGCTATTAAGTCTTAAAAGGTGAATATCTAATTGACTTACTTGATACTTACTAAGAATTTTATCAATGTTAACCGATTCATTTTCATCCTGTAAATTATATTCAATAACTGATGGGTTTAAACGGCTAATACCATTCACACTATAAGTAATAAGCATTACCATCATACCACTAATAACAATCGTCAATGTTAAAAGCCCACTTAAAATGATTAATAATTTACTTTTTGTTGCAATTCTAAAACTAAGTTTAGGATATACAACATTAGCTACCGGTTGATAGAGTTTTTTTCGATTTTTCTTTAAAAGGGATAGTATAAAAACTAGACCATAACGAATTGTAAAAATACTTCCTAGTGAAATAAGAATAATCACTAAAAATGAAATTGGCATAATCCCTATTTTCAACCAGATACGCTGTGTCACACTAAACATGCTTGTTAAACACAAACAATATGCAGCTCCTAAAGCCATAATTGCTAAAATTGAACGAATCCTTTTCACCTTAATTTGTTTTTCAGCTTTTTTAGAATAATTAACAAACTCAATCAAAGATTGACCTTTGATAATACTAATGTTAATCAAAAAATTAATAACAAAAATGATTAATACAATTCCAAAAGATTTTACAATCATCTCTGATGATATAAACCACTGATTTGATATTTCAATTCCTAAAACATTAATAATAAGAGATACTACCACTGAGTACAAAGTTGGCCCAACAATAAGACTAATAAGATAACTCACCGATAAAATAACAAGATTCTCCATAGTTAGTAGAGTAACTAACTTTTGTTTAGAAAATCCTAAAATAGCCATAGCTCCTAATTCATGACTTCTTCTTTTGATGAAAAAATTATTGAAATACATCAAAAAAATAGTTAAAAAAACAATCAAAAAAACAAGTGAAATATTCGCTATCGCTGAAGCCTGCCCGCTCTCTGCTATTTTTGCCAGAGTCATCTTATCAGAAGTAAACGTTAAAAATGCTGTAAATACACTTAAAAGTCCAATGGTAGCTAAAAAATAGACTCGATAAAGTGAAAAATTTTTTATAATATTTGCTTTCGTTATTGTCCAAATCATATTATTCACCTACTTTTGATAATGCTTGGCTAATTTCATCATGATATGAAGAACCACATTCTGATTTTATGATTTCTTTATCAAATTGACCATCTTTTAAAACAACCACTCGGTTAGCATAAGAAGCTGATAAAACATCATGAGTAACCATTAAGATAGTGACATTAAATACTCGATTAATTTTACTCAATAACTTCATTGTATCTTCTGATGATTTTAAATCTAATGCTCCTGTCGGCTCATCAGCAAAGACGATATCCGGATTTTTTATAACTGCTCTAATAATACTTGCTCTCTGTTTCTGTCCCCCTGACAATTGATATGGATATTTTTCTAACTGGTCATATAAGTTTAACTCCATTGCATAGTCATCAATTCTACTGTCTATTTTTGCCCTATCAACATTTTGAAGAGATAAAGCAACTGCGATATTTTCTCTAATAGTTAAACTATCTAATAACATGTAATCTTGAAAAACAAACCCAACATTATTTTTTCTAAATTCAGTTGCCTCATTATCATTAAGGTGACTAATATTTTTACCACCACAAAAAATATCACCACTATCAATACTATCAATAGTTGAAGCAGCATTTAAAAATGTTGTTTTACCGCTTCCACTTCTCCCCATAATGGCTACAAAATCACCTTTTTCAACTGCTAAATTAATATGATCTAACGCATAGCGAGATTGACCAGTATATTTTTTACAAACATTTTTTAGTTCTAATTGTACCATGTTTATTCACTCCTTTTTTGGTATTTATTCATGTATGAATCGTACATTTGTCTATATGACATATTTTTGTTGTACAAATTATTATGATTTCCACAATCAACAATTTTTCCTGAATCCATCATAATAATCTTGTCAGCTTTTTCTATCGTATTAAGTCTGTGAGTTACTAGAATTCTTGTACATTTTAAAGACTCCACACTTTCCTGAACAATTCTTTCAGTCTTCACATCTAATGCTGAGGTGGGTTCATCTAAGACAAGTATTTTAGGTTTTGTGATTATTTCTCTTGCTAGAACAACCCTCTGCATTTGACCTCCAGATAGCGTTGGTAACTCTCTATTCATCGGAGTATTAAATTTCATAGGGAGTTTTTCTATATCATCATAAATAGATGTATCTTTACAAGCTCTAACTACATCTTCGTAATTAATATTCGATCTATCTAAAGTAACATTATAAAATAAACTTCCATCCAATATAAAAGGATTTTGAAATACAAATGAAGTAATATTCCTAAAGTCTTTTTTATTTATATCAGTATAACTAACATGGTTATAAAAAAGCTCACCAGTGGTTGGAGAAAGATAACCAGATAATACTTTGGCGAAAGTCGATTTTCCACTACCACTTTTTCCAATAATCGCTACAAATTCCCCAGGATTAATCGTAATTGAGACATTTTTCAAAACAAAATCACTATTTAATTCATATTTATAATTTACATTTTTAAGTTTTATTTTAATCTCCCCAAATTTAGATAACTTATAATCCCCACTTTCTTCTTCATCCAATGTAGTGATTTCAAGTGCTCTTATATAATGACGAATCCCATAAAGAATTTCATCAATAGATGTTAAGATACTATTAATTGGATTGACAAAATTTAAAACCATCATATATAATAAAATAATTTCACCACTACTACTTTGAGGGTAGTAATGCAAAAATAAAATTATACTAATTATTGGAGTTGAAAATGTAATAAGAAAATTTATAGCTGATAATAAATTAAAATACCTTGTTCTATCAAACGAAGCCTTATTATAATCTACTAAATCACTTTTCCATTTGTTGTAGATATTTGATTCTGAGTTTTTAGCTTTCAAAACAAACAAACTATCCAATAAAGAGAAAAAACTTTGCAATGATTTTTTCTGTTTTAAAATTTCTTTTCCCAATTTCTCCTGTTTACTTTCTAATAATTTAAAGAACTCTCCTAATTCAAATACAAGAATTATCAGTAGAACCAATCCAATTTGAATTGATTTAGATGAAACGTAGAATAGACTTAAAATCATCAAAGCAACATCCAACCAGATAGAAATTGTCTTTTCCGAAATCAATTCCTTTATTATTAAAATACTATTGTATCTATGGATAACATCACTCTTATCTAATTTAAAAACTTTTTCCAATGGAAGCCTTAATAATTTTTCTACAAAGATAATCGATACATCATTGTATATATTTGTTTTCAAAAATGCTAAAAATACATTTTTTATAAAAAGAACAAGACTTTGAAATGAAACAACTCCTACAACTAACATTAACAGTTTATTATAAGAAATATTCTGTAGAATTTCCAAATTATGATCAACTATTTTTCTTACACCAAAAGGAATTGAAATTGTTATGGCCTGAAATAATAATGTAAAAATGATTATCACTATTATTGATTTTTTATATTTCTTAACCATCTGTTTTAGACTATTGATTACTAAAACTTTTGAAATACTCCTATTACCATCTTCCTTTAGCGCAGGATTGTAGAAAAAAATTGTATAGTATTTTGGAGACATATTTTTAAATTCTTCTTCATTTAAAACATACTTTCCAATTGCAGGATCAACTATATAAAATTTTCCGCCTTTTATTCTTTCTAATATCACAAAATGTGAATTATTAACAAAAAACATAGCTGGTAAAGTTTGAGGTTGATTTTTAAATTTATAAGTTTTACAATCTACTCCATATCTTCTAGCAATCTCAGATATATTTTGTATGCTTAAACCATTTCTACCAATTTCAATTTCTTGCTTTAATTTAAAAATATTTTCCCTTATGCCATAATAATTTAAAATCATACATAAGCAACACAAACCACACTCAGTCATAGTCGTTTGTTCTATTAATGATATTCTTTTCATTATTTCAATTCCTTTGGAAATTCTAATAACAAAATAGATGGAATTTGATATCCAGAAGCACATCTTAACAACTGATATGACATTCCAATTTCTCCCAACATTAAGTTGAAAATTCTAATATTCTGAGGAACGCCACTTTTCCATCCGCTTTTTTTTGATTCATGAATCATATGTAGCACAAAACTTATTACTTCATTTTTTTCATTAGGTTGATTAGAAAGCATTAATAGTTCTAAATTTCCAAATTTTCCATGACAAAGACAATCTGAATCAATAGCTCCTTCCTCAACTACTGTTTTTTTAGCCATTTTATAATTATCACTAAACTCTTTCACCCCCAACATTTTAAATTCTTTATACCTTGTCATACCTATTCCAGCAGCTCCGTGACACCAATAAACTGGATTTGGAATTTTTAGTCGCTCTCTATGCTCCTTATTTCTAAAATCAATCCAATTGCCATTTAGAATTCTCGTATTTTCAAAATCAATTGCTGATAATGCAAATTTATAATAAGTACTATTTTGAGTAATGTTTCCTGATAATACTAGGGCATATGCAATTCCTGATTGTCCATGTGAAAAACCATTTAGAGTTTCTGAACTTATTTCATCACATTTCCAAACTATCCTACCTTTTTCAACATCTGCTTTCTGTATTAAATAATCAGAAATTTTTTCAATAAGATGATATATAAGACTACTTTTTTCAATATTATATATATTACACAAAACAACAAGTAAACCTGAAATTCCTGAGATATAATCTAAATTCTGAGTATCTAAAGATTTCCTCTCGAAACTATGAAGAATTTCAAAACATTTTACATAGTATTCTTTTTCCTTTAATACCAACCATAAATTAAAATATAAATATATTAGTCCTCCTTCTCCTAAGAATACAGACATATCATCACTTTCATATAAGGAATGCAAATTTTCTATTGTTTTAGTTATCTTTTTTAAAATTATATAGTAATGATGTTTTTCAGTTAATGAGTATGCATATAAATAGCATAATGCATTTCCAATTAAACCACTGTACAAAGTAATATCTTGAGGAGATATTACCCATTGTTCTGTCTCTGTAATATCAATATTTAGCCATGTAATTTCTGAATCTGTTGAATAACTATTCATCTCTGCTTCAGATAATATTGTCTCAGCACTTGAAAAAATTTGAGTTATATAATCATATCTGATAGGAGATGCTTGAAACTTCGTTGATTTTTGGCTTATTTTTTCCCAATGCTTATGGGGTTTACTTAATGCTATTTTTAATAAGAAAGCACTAAAATTCATGGCCTCTATTGTCATTTTTTCTAACTTTTCAGTTATATTTACCTCATCAGAAAAATAACCTAAGGGTTGTTTCTTTGAATTAAAAACAAGTCCAGTCATATCCGCAAAAAAGTATGGTATATCACCGTTCATTAAATCCGAAATTTCATTATCGATAATTTTTTTATCAATTTCATTTTGCGCCTCATACAATATATGAAATAGACGCTTTCTCTCTATTGTAGACACTAAATATTTAGGATTAGTTGATGCCTGAAGAAATTTACTATAATCAGAAGTATTTCTATACAACACTCTCGTTCGCATATCAGAATACTTAGACAGCATTGCTTTTATTTCATTTCTATTTATTATAAAGAACTTATAACATTTTTTAAAAGAATCTATTAAATTTGAAGAATAATCACGAGGATCTACTTCGATACCTCTAACACGTGGAATATTAAGAGAACTTTCTCTAAAGAAATCATCTTTAATCAATTTCATATCACCACGTCTCTGATTTAGCAATAAGTATCTTCCTTTTTTTCTAAATCCACTCTTCCCACAAATTCCAGAAACATTTGGTAAGGCTCTTTTTGAATACTGAACTGGAAATAAGCCACTCGATAAAACACTATCATTAATTTTTTCATAGATTCTTGAAGTAATATTATCTGAAATTTGTTCTTTCTTGTATAAGTTACGTTGAAAAATAGTTTCAATATCAATTAAGTAAACTTTATCACCTGTAACAATAATATTTTCCATATGTAAATCTGAAATTGATAATACATCTGCTAAACATGCCATAACTCCAAATTGTTCATAAATTTTTCCTAATTCATCTTTCCTAGAATCTCTACACAATATACCTTCAACCCAACTATAAGTACCTTTATCAAGTATATCGGGTAAAAAAAATGAACAGATTTTATTTTTTCTAAGAATATCTGTTATTTCTGATAGCAAATAGTAAGAAGAATAGCTTTTAGGTTTATAAAAGATATCTTTGTCACTAAATTTTATTTTTATTACTGATTCTTTTCCAGAGTGACTATCACCTTTTGCAAACTCAATCTTTTCTACATTCCCATCAATATTAAAATTTAATTTTATCTCATCTAAATCGTTTTTCAGACGGTCAATAAATACTAAAGCTGATTTTAAAAGTAAATCTATTTCAAGGTTTAATTGTTCAAATAAACAATTATGGCGCACAAAAAAATTCTCGATACCACTTTTTTGCTTTAGATAGGAAATATATTTCTTATATGCTTCTTCTTTATCAGAAAAATTCTTAGAAAAATAGTTTATGTCCAAAACAAGTGACTTGAGTGATAAATAAATAATAGTTTCAAATAGTTGATTCTTCAAGCCATCAACAAAAACATATTCCAGGTCAGTATTTTTCAGACTTTTAATCAAGTCACTCTCTAATATATTGTATTTCAATATTGAATTATAATACTCATAAAATGGATGAGATTCATACTCTTTTTTCATTTTTCAGCACCACTGTTATCAAAAAATCCTACTTAGAACACTCCAAGCAGGATACCAAGTTAAAATAAATTGAATGTCATAATTAACAACAAACAATTACTGAGTTAGGACAATCATCTGTGATTGTTCTTACCCAACCACCACCTTTTTTACCACCAGCAATTTCTTTGAGTTCCTTTTCAGAAACTTCTTCAATCACTTCTGAAACAAGTTCTTTCGAATTTTTCATGATAACAATAATTCCTTTCTAAAAATAATAAAGATTAATCCTTACACCTTTTAGGTTACATTATCTAAATTACTTTTTAATGAGTAAATAGTGCAACATTAAAAAATCCACCCATCTGAGATGAGTGGAAGCTCCTTATCTAGTTCCAGCGATTTGCCCCAAAATGTCACCGACATAATAAGCAAATAAAGCAGCGATTAAACCAATCAATAAGGTTCTAAAAATTTCTTTGAATTTGCTTTTCTTTGTTATCAAAGCTTTGACAAATCCAAGTAAGGTTAGCGCTAGCGATACTAAAATACAAGCCATCATAAAAGTATGGACTTTGAAAATGCTAAAAACATTAATCAAAAGATATGACAAAAGAGGAATCAAGCCAAAAAATATGAATGAAAGGAAAGTTGCACCTGCGTTCTTAACTGCTTTTCCTTTAACAACTGATTCTTCTGTCGTTGAACTTAGATAATCTCCAACTGCCATTGAAAAACCATCAGCTAAAAGATTTGAAAAGCCAAGAATTACAATCGGTGTGACTCCTAAATTACCACCGACCGCTCCAGCAACGACCGCAAATGTTGTAACAATACCATCCATACCGCCATAGACGATTGATTTCGCGTAATCTCCAATTTTTTCTTTCATCTTTTTTCATCACTTTCCATTAACTTTTTAAGCGTTTTCTTTACCATTTTCATTATATCACCTCTTTAGAATTGTTACAATTAAATTCAGACAAGATGACGGAAAAGATTTCTCGTGTTATAATGTAAAGTTGAGAATATATTTATTAAGGACATATTATGAATACCAACGATTTTGATTTTAATTTACCAGAGGAATTAATTGCTCAAACTCCTCTTGAAAAACGAGATAGTTCAAAACTTTTGGTCATTGACCATAACACACACGAAATGGTTGATGCTCACTTTGACCACATTTTAGATGAATTGAACCCTGGTGATGCACTTGTAATGAATAACACGCGTGTGCTTCCAGCTCGACTTTACGGTGAAAAACCAGACACACATGGTCACGTTGAACTGCTTCTTTTGAAAAATACTGAAGGCGATAAATGGGAAGTTCTTGCAAAACCTGCAAAACGCTTACGAGTCGGCGCTAAAGTGTCATTTGGTGATGGTCGATTGACAGCGACAGTTGTTGAAGAATTAGATCACGGTGGACGTATCGTCGAATTTGCGTATGATGGCATCTTCCTTGAAGTTTTGGAAAGTCTTGGCGAAATGCCATTGCCACCATACATCCACGAAAAATTGGATGATCCAGATCGTTACCAAACTGTCTACGCTAAAGAAAACGGCTCTGCTGCTGCTCCAACTGCTGGACTTCACTTCACCAAAGAATTGCTTGAAAAAATCGAAACAAAAGGTGTAAAACTTGTCTACGTAACACTTCACGTTGGACTTGGAACTTTCCGCCCAGTTTCTGTTGACAATGTTGAAGAACACGAAATGCACTCAGAATTCTACTGTTTGTCTGAAGAGGCCGCCCAAACCCTTCGTGACGTTAAAACTGCTGGTGGACGAGTCGTTGCTGTCGGAACTACATCAATTCGTACCCTTGAAACAATCGGATCAAAATTCAACGGCGAAATTAAAGCAGATAGCGGTTGGACAAATATCTTCATCAAACCAGGTTATGAGTTCAAAGTAGTTGATGCCTTTTCAACAAACTTCCACTTACCAAAATCAACACTTGTCATGCTTGTATCAGCTTTTGCAGGACGTGAATTCGTTCTAGAAGCTTACCAACATGCCATTGATGAACGTTATCGCTTCTTTAGCTTTGGCGATGCCATGTTCGTAAAATAAAAGATAAAAAGAACGGAAAAATTTCCGTTCCTTTTTTATTAATCAGCCATATTTGTGTAAACATCTTGAACGTCATCATCGTCTTCGAGTTTATCAACCAACGTTTCTAAAATCTCTGTTTGTTGGTCATCAAGACTAACATAATTTTGTGGAATCATGCTAAGTTGGGCTTGAGCGAATTCAAGATTTTGTGCTTGCAAAGCTTCTTTAACAGCTGGAAATTCTTTTGGTTCGGTAAAAATTTCAAAAGCGTCATCTGATGTTTTCAAGTCTTCGGCACCAGCATCCAAAATCAATTCAAACATAGCATCTTCATCCATATCCAAATTTTCACGGTCGATAACAATGTAACCTTTACGGTCAAACATGTAGGCAACAGAACCTGTTGAGCCCATATTACCACCATTACGAGTGAAAATGGTATGCATGTTAGCATCTGTACGTTTTTTGTTGTCAGTTAAAGTGTGAACTAGGATAGCTACCCCACCAGGTCCATAACCTTCATAAGTGATTTCATCGTAATTTGTTGTATCACCAACATCTGTTGCTTTCTTAATCGCACGATTGATGTTATCTTTTGGCATATTAGCCGCACGCGCTTTATCCAAAACCATACGAAGGCTAGCGTTCATTGATGGATCACCACCACCAGCTTTAGCAGCTACAAAAATTTCACGTGACAATTTATTGAAAATTGCTCCGCGTTTAGCATCTGCTTCACCTTTTTTGTTTTTAATTTTGCTCCATTTATTATGTCCTGACATGCAAAATTCCTCCCTATTCCCTGATATTATATCATATTTAAACATAAAAAGAGGATAGACATCCGCCTATCCTCTTAGATTAGAGAGTGCTATGATAATAAAAATTAATCAGCAAGTGCTGCTTGATACAATTCAGCAACTTTCGTCCAGTTGATAATATCAAAGAATGCTTTGATGTAATTTGGACGAACGTTACGATATTTGAGATAGTAAGCATGTTCCCAAACATCAAGAGCAAGAATTGGTTTCTTACCTTCTGAAAGTGGAGTATCTTGGTTAGCAGTTGAGGTTACTTCAAGTTTGCCATCTTTGTTAACGACAAGCCAAGCCCAACCTGAACCAAAGCGAGTTGTTGCTGCTTGCGTGAAAGCTGTTTTGAAATCTTCAAATGAGCCAAATGCTTCTTCAATTGCCGCAAGAACATCTGCAGTTGGTTCTTGTTTTTCAGGAGATAGCAATTCCCAGAAAAGTGCGTGATTCAAATGTCCACCACCATTGTTAATAACCGCTTGACGGATATCAGCTGGAATGCTATTAACATCTGACAATAATGCTTCCAAGTCTTCTCCGATTTCTGGATGTTTTTCAAGAGCAGCATTTGCATTTGCTACGTAAGTAGCGTGATGTTTGTCATGATGCAATGTCATTGTTTCTACATCAATGTATGGTTCAAGTGCATCATATGCATATGGTAATTCTGGTAAAATAATAGCCATGCTAGTTACCTTCTTTCTTTTCGTTATTTCTTATCATCATTCTATAAGAATTTAATCTAACTAGCAAATTATTTGACCGCTTTTTTTAAGTCCGATTCATGATGCTCATGAGCAATTTTTAAAATAGCCACATCAAACAAATAATCCTTATCATAAGTCCCAGTTTTAATAGCATAATCTGTCTCGATTAAAACAGCTAAGGCTTTCTTCAAGAAAGTCATTGATAACGTACGTGAATCACGCACAGCAAATTTGACTTGATAAGGATTAACACGTCGTCCAAGATATTCTGACAATGTTGCTACCATCTGCTGTTCATTTTTACCTTGGCTGGCTAAAATATTGACTTGCAAGAACATACGGAACTGTCCTAACATAATCGCAATCAGCTTAATCTCATCTTCACCCTGCAAACGCAAATCACGAATCAGCTCGCGCGCCTCATCGATTTTGCCATTCAAAACAAACTGCGTCAAATCGAAAATATTGTCCTGAAGCGTTTTAGGAATGGCTTGATTAATATCATCTGCCGTGATATGACCATCTTTTTTATAAGATTTCAAAAAAGCAATGTTTTTCAAAATCTCACTGAAATCATAATTAGATTTCAAAAGCAAAGCCTCAAAAACACCTGAATCAAAAACTAAGTTTTCCTGGTGAGCCAATTTTTGGAAATACGTTTTTAGCTCTGCTTCTTTTAATTCATTGGCTTCAAAAATCTGTGCATCACGTTTTAAAATTTTGACCAAACGACGTTTACCATCTAATTTCCCTGGCGCAAAAATAATCAAGCGCGTCGTATCGAGCGGATTTTCCAAATAAGCCTCAAAACGTTTGAGGGCCTTATCATCCAAATAAGATTTCTTAGCCGTCGTGATATCGAGCAGATTATCAAAAATCACCACTTTTTGATCTGCAAAAAACGGTAAGCTTTCAAGATCCATCTCAGCATCTTGGTAATCAACCTCAGCCATATCAAAATAAGAATAAGTCAAATCATCCTTATCATAGCCCACGCGCTCCATCATACGTTCTTTTAGCTGAGAAAATTGTCCCAAATCTTCGCCTGTCACTACCGTAATCAAACTAAGATTTTCTTTTCGTAATTTATCAATTTCTTCGATTGCAATCATAGAAATATTATAACAAAAACAGCCGTCAATCGACTACTGTTTTTATTTTGCTTTTAATTTAACTTCATCTCGCTGTCTCAAGTTTCCAGTGGTTCAATCCTCTAAAGCGAATAGCACCTTGTTCATCAGTACGGTAAATGGTTATGTTTTGTTCTTGAAAGCGTTCGAGTGTTTCTTGGTGAGGGTGTTTGTAGCGGTTATTTTGTCCAGCAGAAATCAAAGCTATTTGTGGAGAGGTGTAAGCTAGAAATACTGGACTTGATGAGCCTTTTGAACCATGATGCCCTGCTTTTAAGACGTCAACTGGCAGATTAGGATAAGTCGCTATCAACTTTTGCTCGCCTTCTTCTTCCAAATCTCCTGTAAACAAGAAATTCTTGCCCAAAAGATTGCCATAAAGCACTACCGAGTCATTATTACCACCATCACCAATCTGGCTCGGATAAAGCACTTGCAACCTGCTTCCCATAATGGGTAAAACATCACCAGCTGTTACCACGCGCGCCTTGGTTTTCATGGCTTGTAATTTCGCCACAAAATCTGGCTTTGTCAAACTTCCCTGACTAACCAGTATTTCACCAATTTTCACCTGCTTTGCCACCTCCAGCATATCTCCCATGTGGTCAGTATCCGTGTGCGTCAGAACTAACTGGTCAATTTTTCCAACGCCGCGACTGTTGAGATAAGGAATCAAGGTTCGCTCCGCATTGCTATCAGACTTGCGCTCCTGCCACGCGTTCTTCTCACTAAAACTCACCTTTCCGCCCACATCAATTAGCAGCGTATGCCCCTTAACATCACGCACAAAAATACTATCTCCCTGCCCAATATCAACCATCGTCACCTCGTTTTCTAGCGGATGCTTGATTTGAAAAAATAGCAGAGCAATTAAGCTAACTAGAAAAATCGCCAACTTTTTGTACTGGTAACAATCATATAAAACTCCTAAGATTAACACTAATAACAACAAGATAGCTAGACTCGGTTTTCCAAAAACAAGTGGAGAACCAACAAGAACCTTACTCATTTTAACTAACTTTTCCAAAAAGACAAACAAAGGATTGAGACAAGTTAATTTAAGAAAAGGTGAAATAAGGAAAGTGAAGCTCAACAAAGGGAGAATGACAACATCAAAAGCCAAGGAAAAGATTGCAGTTAAAAGAATTGACAAAGGTTGAAAAACTGAAAAAAAGTATACCAAAACAGGCAAGCTACCCAATGAAATGGCCAAACTCTCTACTACCACTTTTCGATAGTGACTAAAATCCTCAAAGTCAACAAAACTTAAAATAAAAGCATAAGTAAAAGAAAGAACACCTCCCGTCGTCAACAGAAAATTAGGCATGACAAGAAAAAGGCTAAGCAAAGTTAAAGCAAGATTATCCAAACGTTTTATCCCAAGATTTGCCAAAATAGATTGAATAAGACTTCTAATCACTGAAACAGAAAAGCCTGTCATACCCGCATAAACAAAGGAAAAGGGAATTTGTAGGATATCAACATAATCTCGTCGTAAACCAAAACGCAAAAAAACAAAGCGAAAAATACCCAAGAAAAATCCAACTTGCATCCCAGAAAGCGCAAAGAGGTGAATAATACCTAAGCTGGTATAAACATCACTCATTTCATCGAAAGATTTATCCAGGTAACCAAATAAAAGTCCTGTCATGTAATGTTGCATAGGAGCTGGAAATTGCTTTTGAACACTGGCAATAGCCTTTCGACGAAGGTCATGTAATCTATCCCAAATAGTCATCGTTTTAACCAGACTAAATTGGTCAATCGAAGACAAATGCCCCACACGATAAATACCTTCATGTTTCAAATAAGTTCGATAATCAAAGCCAGCAAAATTTCGCTGAGGCGTTGCTTCTTCCAATTCTACATCACCTGATAATATCACCGTTTGATTTAAGTCTTTAAAAAAATGCTGCTCCTTTTCTGACTTCAAGGTGTAAAAGACCTGATAAGTTTGACCTGCTTCTTTTCCTCGAAAAGATAATAAATCTCCGTTAACCGTAATGCTATCTGGAATCATCTGAATTTGTGAAAGAGTTTCTGATGCTGATTGGTAGTCTCTTTCAGTCTGATTAACTTTAACCAGAAAAAAAGCTGCAAAACAAGCTATAAGAAAACAGGTTTGAGTCAACTTTTTAAAGCCGTATTGTTTCCATAAGGCAGCTAAAACTAACACTAAAAAAAGTAAACACATCAAGACTTTTAAAAAGCATAAATAATATACTAAAAGGAGCAAAAAAGCCAATTGAATTGGCTTAATGGGAAGATACTTAATCAACAGTCACCTCAGCTTTTAGTTTTTCCAAAGTTTTCTCACCAATACCTGACACATTTTTCAAATCATCAATCGATGAAAAGCCACCGTTTGATTCACGGTAATCGATAATATCTTGGGCACGTTTGGCACCAATTCCTGAAATAGTTTGAAGCTGTTCTAACGTTGCTGTATTAAGATTAATCTGATCTGAGCTCGTATCTTGATCTATACCATTATTTGCTTGTGAAGGAGTCGTTACTTGTGCAACATTTTCACCAACTTTTGCAACATAGACAACCGCTTCATCAACTAATTTTTCAGCCAGATTTACTGATTTTTTATCCGCATCTTCTGTGAAACCACCTGCTTTTTTGACTAAATCGGTTACACGGCTACCGTTTGAAAGCTCATAAACACCTTCATTTTTTACCGCACCTTTAATGTCGACAAAAATCCTTCCAGATGCCACTTGTGAACTAGCAGCCTTTTCCTTTGAAAAACTTGCTGTAGTACTTGCTGAAAAAGTCGTGCTTAAAGCAGGCAATTCACTCTGTGCTTCTGCTTTAGGTCTTGTCACATTTGACCAAACAAAAAAGCCTAGCAACATGACAAACACTGTTCCTAAAACCGTAGCTAGTGTTTTATTTTCTAAAAGTCTTTCTTTTAGCTCTTCAATCATTTTACTTCCTCGCTTTTAGTATTTAAAAAGAGCTCATACGAGCCTTATATCTATTTATTCGAAAAAAAGCCCTGCTAAATGCCGAGCTTTTGATTATTATTTCATTTTACGGTGCTTATCTGGATCCCAAACAAAGCTTGCAATGTAACTAAAGAGTAATGTCAAAAGAACAACAATAATGGCTACTAAGCCAAGCGGAACACGATAAATATAAGTTAATGGATTTGGTTTTTTATCGATATGATAAGTCGCGTTTTCAGCATCCAAACGATCAAATTCAGTTTGAATACGGTTGGCAACTTCTTCAATACCTTCGTCATTCATACGTTTGATATCAGAAATGTCAATTGGATTACCAAAGTTCATATCAACACGTTCACCAGTCAAAAGACCTTTTAATTGCATTGGTCCAGCATAAACCACTGGCATGATTTTAACTTTAGCCATTTTAGCAATGACGGCTACCCCACCTTTAACGTCTGTTGAATGACGACTACCACTTGGAAACATAACAAGTGAGCGATTGCTTTTCTTCAACATATTAATTGGGTATTTGATAGCTTTTTGACCAGGATTTTCACGGTCAATTGGAAAGGCACCACACATGCGAATCCACCAACCAAAAATACGGTTTGTGAATAATTCCTTCTTAGCCATGAAAATGAATTGTTTTGGTCGAGCTGCGAAAGCCATATAAACAGGGTCCCACCACGTACGGTGAGGTGCAACCAAAATATAGTTTTCATCTTTACTCAAAATTTTGTCTTCATTGTGATAATGGGCATTACCGTTGATAATCCAAAGTAGGAAAACCACTAACCCGCGTAAATAAGTATAAAACACAGATTTACTCCTTTTTTTCTCATTACCTTACATTGTACCATGCTTAAGCGGTTTTAGAAAGTAAAAAATCAACGGCTTGCTAGTGAGAATAAGTAAAATTTGCTATAATAAATGTCATGACTAAATCAATTTTAAAAGAAGGCGAGCGTATTGATCAGCTCTTTTCGACAGACGTAAAAATTATTCAAAACAGAGATGTTTTCAGTTATTCTATCGACAGTGTCCTCTTGTCACGTTTCCCAAAAATTCCATCTCGTGGCTTGATTGTTGACCTTTGCTCTGGAAATGGTGCCGTAGGTCTTTTTGCAAGCACTCGTACCAAAGCACCAATTTTAGAAATTGAAATTCAAGAGCGACTTGCTGATATGGCAGAGCGTTCTATCCAGCTCAACCAGCTTAAAGACCAAGTCCAGATGATTAACGATGATTTAAAAAATCTGCTTAATCATGTCCCTCGAACTAGTGTTGACCTCATCCTTTGTAACCCGCCTTATTTCAAGGTTTCAGAGACTTCTAAGAAAAATGTGTCTGAACATTACCTTCTGGCTCGACATGAAATTACAACTAACCTTGAAGAAATCTGTGACATTGCACGACACGCTCTTAAATCAAATGGTCGTATCGCCATGGTTCACCGACCAGACCGTTTCTTAGATATCATTGATACCATGAGAAAATACAATCTTGCCCCAAAACGCATCCAATTTGTTTATCCAAAAATGGGAAAAGATGCCAATATGTTACTTATTGAAGCCATCAAAGATGGTTCAACTGACGGTCTAAAAATCCTTCCACCACTCTTTGTTCACAAAGAAAATGGCGATTACACCGATGACATTTTTGAAATTTATTATGGAAAAAACGGAAAAAAAGACTAAAAAAGCTTATATGTATGTGGTTGAATGTTCTGACGGAACGCTTTATACAGGCTACACCACAGATATCCAGCACCGCATCAAAACTCATAATGCTGGTAAGGGAGCTAAATACACAAGAAGTCGCCTTCCAGTTAAACTCATCTATCAAGAATCTTTTGATAGTAAGGAATCTGCAATGTCTGCAGAAAGTTACTTTAAACAAAAGACACGAAAGCAAAAACTCGATTATATAAAAGAACACACTTTGTAAAATCAAAGTGTGTTCTTCGATTATAACTGCAAAAATTCTATAATCGAATCAGCTATTTTGTGAATAGCTGATTGAGGTTGAGATTGATATATTGCCCCATTTGTACTCTGCCAGATAATGATGTCATCTATGTAAGTCTTTTCAATGACATAAAGATTTTTAAATATTTTATCTTTAAACTTATCTCGCTCTTCCAAAGTGACTTTAACAACATCATTATAATCATTATCCTCAGAAATTCCTGTCAGTTCATGACCATCATAGGCAACTGTCCCAAAATTTAGTAAATAATTTTTATATTCTTCAGAAAAAGAGGTATTTAAAACATTTTCAGCATAGAGAACTTTTTTATAATCTACCCCTTTACCATAAAACGAAGCATCGTTATTTCTTATAAAATCTACCAATTGTTCCAAGATACTTCCCTCTTTAATTTTTATTATATTTTTTAGAGAAGGCCTTCCAAAATGCCTTCTTTTGTTTTGCCCAATCGGCATTACTGATTTCCTTATGTACCCCCTTTGAAATTTTGGAGTCATGTAATATTTTATTATTTTCTCCAAGTCTGTGCTGGGCTTGAATCAGTATAGCTAGTGGTGAATTTTCCCTCTGACCTACATGATGAAGCTCATATGGTGTTTTACTTTTGGGATCTATGGGGGCATATCCTTTTTTCATCCTTTCAAAATTAGTAACAGTTTTTCCTGCTAACTTACTTTTATATTTTAAATCAATATCTGTAACTAAAGCTGTTTGTCCATCAATTTTTTCAAAAGTTAATCCTGCCTTTTTATATAAGTTATATTCTTCTTTACTTTTTAAATTCTTTATAATATCCAAGGGCCACTTTGACTCTTTTTGAATTTGAGTGGCTTCATTCATCGTTAATCCTTTTAAAGTAGCACCTTTCAAAGAACTAGCAACTTTTGTTCCTCCTACAATTGCTCCTGTAAAAGCCCCCCATTTAAAACCTTTACTTCCCTCTAAAGCACCTTTTTTTAAAGCTTTATTAATATCTTCTGTGTTATTGTACTCAATAGCAGCCGATATTACACTAGAAATTAATCCTGACTGTGCGGCTACAATTGCACCTGACTTAGCTGAAGCTGCGAAAATGACACTAACTGCAGGAGCAGTACTACTAGTTGTTAATGCTACAGTAGCACAAATTAGGATAACACCAGTTCCAACAGCAACATTTTTTATAATATCACCATAAGTGGTATCGACACCCTCAAGTTTTTTTACAACTGTAGAATTACTATCACTATCATAAGTAAAAACAAACTTTTTATTTTGAAATAACTTTTCTAATTCAGATTCAGTGTAACCAAAATAGATATTTTCTTTTGAATTATATGTTAGCTCCTCTAAGTACTCTTGAGATACATATTTAGTCTCAATATTTTCAACAAAACAATCACTAGTTCCTAATTTATCTACAACTTCTTCATAAATTTGTTCTTTTAAGGACGCTGATACTTTTTCATTATTAGTATTTTTATTTTTTACATCTGCTTTAACAATATATGTATTACTAAAACTGTTTAAACACAATGTAAAAAATAGCACAAAAACACAAAATATGGTCAGTATCTTTTTCATTTTCATCCTAATCTCCTTTTATAACTCTATTTTTTTACCTCTTTTTGATACCTTTCTTCACCTTTAACATAAATTACTTTTTTCGATTCCTCACTGACATTTTTATTTTTAAAAGTTATAGTATACTTTCCTTTTTTTGTAAAAGCTTTTTCGCTACTCACTCTTTGTGTTCCTTTATCATCCCATTGACCATTTATCCATACCTTTCTGTTAACATCTATATCAACTGTTTCAGAATTTGCTGAATCAACCTTAAATCCATTTTTAGTATAAGAATTATTTGATAGCTCACTTCCTGTTTTTGAATCAAAGATAAAACCAATGCTTGTTGCATTTTCTACTTTAAAACTAAAATTCATTCTATAGCGCTCTGTATTCCATTTTACTGTTTTACCAGAAATACGCCAATCATGCCTTTTTAACCTATAATCAAGAGCAATTTCATATGTTCCTTCTTGATTAAGCTGAATTGACATGTTCTTGGCATTTTTAGATTTTCCTGTTAAAAAGTTTTTATAAATTTGTGTTTTTACTTCTTTGTTTTTACTAGTAAATTTTACCAATAAAGCACCTTTTTGAAAGTTAGTAGGACCGATTTCAAAATTTGAGTCACTAACGTTCATATCATCTATTACTTCTATATTTTGCTTTTTTCCTATATTATTTAAACCTTTTTGCTTTAAATCAAAATTAAGGGTAATTGTATCACCATTTGTTTTCAAAAATGTAGGTTCTTTTCCTTCTTCGAACGATGAATAGCCCTTCACCATAAATTTTCCTAAATCCCAACCAAAATGCATATCTTTGTCAGTTATTTTAGATTGCCCTAAGTAATTTTTATTTACATTATATAGTTTAACCCCTGTATTAGCCGCTGTACGCTCAAAATAATAAGGAGAACTATCTGAATAAACTACTTTATTTGAAAAAAAGTAAATTCCTATTATAAAAAATACGGCAATTAACCATTGAATATAGAAAATACCTTGTCCCTTCTTTTTCATTACCACACCTCATTTGTACATTTAAACATCTATTATTATAGCAAAAGCCCCCTGTGAAAATAAGGGGGCTTTTGCTATTGATAAATCTATTCTCCGTTTAGTAAATGTTACTTATCTTTCACCTTTATTTCGGATAACAAATCCAGGTTTCTTTTCACTTGATGTGCGGTGTGGGCGTTTGTTATCTTTATTTTGGAAATCACGTTTGTTTTTAGATGATGTGCGTTTGAAATCGCGGAATCCATTATCACGGTCATCACGTTTGCGATCACGACCGCCACGACGGTTATCACGTCCACGTCCATTGCCACGTCCACCTTTACGGTTATTGAATCCACCACCTGATGGTTTGAATGGTAATGGTTTTTCACGCGCAATTTCAACTTTTGGAAGAGTTTCAGGATCTTTAACAGTCAAGCTCAAGATATATAAAGCCAACTCTTCTGGTGTGAATTCTGCAGCCAATTTAACCGCATCCCCTTTGAATTTATCAAAGTTATTACGGATAGTTTCATCCGCAAAATCACGTTCAATTTTCTTAAGGGCAACTTTTTTCTTCGCTTTAAATGCTTCATCAGCTGTAGCAGGTTTCAAACCTTTCATACGTTTCTTAGTCAATTTTTCAATGATTGACAAGTAACCCATTTCGTTTGGTGCAACAAAAGTAATCGATTGACCATGTTTACCTGCACGTCCAGTACGTCCAATACGGTGTACGTAGCTTTCTGGATCTTGTGGAATATCATAGTTATAAACGTGTGTCACCCCTGAAATATCAAGACCACGCGCTGCAACGTCAGTCGCAACCAAAATATCGATATTATCATTTTTGAAATCGCGTAGGACACGAAGACGTTTACCTTGATCAAGGTCACCGTGAATACCTTCTGCACGATAGCCACGCAATTTCAAACCACGTGTCAATTCATCCACACGACGTTTTGTACGTCCAAAAACAATTGACAATTCAGGTTGATCAACGTCCATAAGACGCGTCATTGTATCAAATTTATCTTGTTCTTTAACACGAATATAGTATTGATCGACAAGATCAGTAGTCAATTCTTTAGCAGCTACTTTTACGTGTTCAGGATTTTGCATAAATTTAACACCAATACGTTTGATAGCTTCAGGCATAGTAGCTGAGAAAAGAAGCGTTTGACGTGCTTCAGGTACACGACTGATAATAGCTTCGATATCTTCTAAGAATCCCATGTTAAGCATTTCATCTGCTTCATCAAGAATCAATGTTTCAACGTGTTCAAGTTTTAAAGCTTTACGTTTAATCAAATCAAGCAAACGACCTGGTGTCCCAACAACAATATGAGCACCTGAACGAAGAGCTTTGATTTGTTTTTCAATGCTTGAACCGCCGTAAACTGAACGGACTTTAACACCTTTTTCACGACCAAAACGGAATAATTCTTCTTGACCTTGAACCGCTAATTCACGTGTTGGAGCGATAACCAAGGCTTGAACAAGATTACGACTTGTATCAATTTTATCCAAGGTTGGTAAACCAAAGGCAGCTGTTTTCCCTGTACCAGTTTGCGCTTGTCCGATAACATCCTTACCTTCCAATGCCAAAGGAATTGTTAATTCTTGGATTGGAGATGGCTCAACAAAGCCTGCTTTTTCAACAGCAGCAAGGATTGCTTCCGATAAGTTAAGTTCTGTAAATTTCAAATTTTTCTCTTTTCTAAAAGGCAGTGCGAAGCTGCCTTATTAAACTTTAGTTTCGTTGTTTAACAACTTAACTAGTGTAACACATTCTAAGTCAAAAAGATAGGAAACAGTTTCATTTATTATCATTAACACGTTTTCATAGTGTCAATTATTTGAATATTCTTTAAAAAAACTATTTGACTTTTTTTGAAGGATTTTTAAGTTTTCTTTAAGGCATAATAGCTATAATAGCAACATCCTAAAACTTTTCTTTTTCATAATCTCAAAAAAACAGCTCTGATTCGTCAGAGCTGTTTTTTTACACCCGTAACAATTATAAAAGGTCTGAGCAATGCTCAGACCTTTTATAATTACATTTTTTCTTCCAAATCAACATCTGGATATTTATCCGCAAACCAACGAAGTGCAAAGTCGTTTTCGAAAAGGAAAACGGGTTGGTCGAAACGGTCTTTAGCCAAGATATTACGGCTTGAAGACATGCGTTCATCAAGATCTTCTGGTTTAATCCAACGAACAGTCTTTTTACCCATTGGCGTCATGACAACTTCAGCGTTGTATTCATTTTCCATACGGTGTTTGAAAACTTCAAACTGCAATTGACCTACCGCACCAAGCATGTATTCGCCTGTTTGGTAGTTTTTGTACAATTGGATAGCCCCTTCTTGTACCAATTGTTCAATCCCTTTATGGAATGATTTTTGTTTCATGACGTTTTTAGCAGCAACTTTCATGAACAATTCTGGTGTGAAGGTTGGTAGTGGTTCAAATTCGAATTTGTTTTTACCAACAGTCAAAGTATCACCAACTTGGTATGTACCTGTATCGTAAACCCCGATAATATCACCAGCAACGGCGTTTTCAACATTTTCACGTGATTCAGCCATGAATTGTGTCACATTTGACAATTTCACTGATTTTTTCGTACGAGCCAAATTCACGCTCATACCACGTTCAAATTCACCAGAAACGATACGTACGAAAGCAATACGGTCACGGTGACGTGGGTCCATATTAGCTTGGATTTTAAAGACAAATCCTGAGAAGTCTTTGTCGTAAGGATCGATTTCATTACCTTCTGTTGTTTTGTGCCCATGAGGCTCTGGTGCGAATTGTAAGAAAGTATCTAGGAAAGTTTGCACACCAAAATTTGTAAGGGCTGAACCGAAGAACACTGGTGTCAAATCACCAGACAAGATAGCTTCTTCTGAGAATTCATTTCCCGCTTCTTCTAGCAACTCAACATCTTCCAAAACTTGTTGGTAAAATGGGTTATTAGCAAATAACTTGTCACCATCTTCAAGTGCTGCAAAACGTTCATCACCCTTGTAAAGTTCCAAACGTTTGTTGTACAAGTCATAAAGTCCTTCAAATGATTTCCCCATACCAATTGGCCAGTTCATTGGGTAACTTGCAATACCAAGCACTTCTTCCAATTCTTCCAAAAGATCAAGCGGTTCACGACCATCACGGTCAAGTTTGTTAATAAAAGTGAAAACTGGAATGTTACGGTGTTTTACAACTTCAAATAATTTTTTAGTCTGTGCTTCGATACCTTTGGCTGAATCGACAACCATAACCGCAGCATCCACGGCCATAAGCGTACGGTAAGTATCTTCAGAGAAGTCCTCGTGCCCTGGCGTATCAAGGATATTCACGCGTTTACCAGCGTAGTCAAATTGCATCACTGATGATGTAACAGAGATACCACGTTGTTTTTCGATATCCATCCAGTCAGATTTAGCAAAGTTTCCTGTTTTTTTACCTTTTACAGTACCGGCTTCACGAATTTCTCCACCAAAATAAAGTAATTGCTCTGTAATTGTCGTTTTACCAGCATCCGGGTGACTGATGATGGCAAAAGTACGACGTTTTTTAATGTCATCTTGAATTGTCATTTTATTTCCTTATTATAATTAAATTTCTTTGATAACGACTTTGTCCGTTTTTTTTTATGAATGGCTACATTAAGCCACTCCTTTTGTGACGATACAAAAATAGAGTCATGGGACTCCATAACTCTATTATTATAACGAAAATTAGACGCTATTTCAATATTTCTCCTCTAGCTTATCACCAGAAACCGCAAAATAATTTAACAATAAGATACTACAGATTTCAATACTTGCTCCATAGTGTTCCATAGTATTAATAAAGAACGTCAATAAGAATAGTAAACTATGGAAAAGTGTGAATTTTTTTCCTTTTAACTGAATCATCAAAAGTAACGGATACATGCAAAAAAGAATAATACCTTGACGTAAAAGCGAATCAACGTAGAAACTATCATCGTACATCATACTTCCATTGATTTCTGTAAAAATTGGAATGTTTCTTGGCAGCCAGTTCAAGCCAAATTGTTCAAGATAAGCATGACCAATACTAGTACGTCCAGTAAATAAATGATTTAATGTTACAAAGACAGGATTATCTGGAGTATAATATCTCGGCAAAGCAAGCCCAAGTCCAAACATTCCGATTACAATTGGCATGATAAGATATCCAGAAACTTTAACCTTTGATAGGATTGGTTTTAAGAAATAACACAAGATAATACCAAGTGCAATGAAAAATGATGTCCTTGAATCCGTCACCGAAAAGACAAGCAAAGCTGCTAACAACATGATTATCCCACCATCAAAGCGATAAGGCTTTCTAAGCAGTGAAAAATCATAAATTAGAGTAATGAAAAACATTCCAAGTGAATTTGGGTGCATAAATCCATATGAGTGTCGAATCAAATCCTTGCTTGAGCGATACATTGTCATATCAGAAATAATATGGCTATTATAAGCAAACAGTACTAAGATTGCTACAAGTATCTTAAAATAAAATAGTGCTGCCACTAAATTATCATCTTCCCTATCAACACTAACCGATAACAAAAAGAAGACAATCATACTTAAATCATCTATTGAGGTATCCAGATAGCCTATTGTCGGTAAAAGTAGCATAAAAGCTAGCGCAAAAATTCCAGCTAAGACTTTTTCGATTGATAAGCCTGTCCTACGCAAATTCCACAAATAGATAGCCCAACCACCTGTAATAGCTAAACTCGGTAAGAAAAGCGAGATAGCTGGTGGCAATGGATAACGTTTCAAAAACCAAGCTAGAAAAAGGACACAAAATTCTAAAAAATACAGTGCTCGATAAATGAGAAGCGAGTCTCCAGTTTCAGTCCTAAATACTTTCTTTACCATCTCCACCTCACTAGTTTTCCAATGCTTCTACAACTTTAGCGAGATGCATTGAATTACTTCCCTTCAGCAAGATTTGGTCAGCTGGTTGCAAGACTTTTTGAATCGTATCAAGCATGTCATCAAATTGATCTTCATCAGCTGTTTTCTTAAAGTAATAAACTTTACCGAGTGGGAACATTTGACTAGCAAGCTGTGCCAATTCTGCAATGTCTTCTCCGTAGAAAATAAGTGTGTCTAAAGTTTCAGGTGACAAGCTCATAATCATACGTTTGTGGAGTTCAACAGACTGTTCACCTAGTTCTTTCATATCAGCAAGAACAGCAATTTTCTTACCACCTTCATTGGCAGGAATTTTAGAAAATGTCTCCAAAATCAAACGCATGGCTGTTGGATTAGCGTTATATACATCTGATAGAATGTCAGCACCGTTAGCTGCTTTTTTCCATTCTGTGCGATTACGTGTTAACTCAATATTTTCTAGAGCTTCAACGATATCATCATCAGAAATTGCTAATAACTTACCGACATAAGCTGCTACCATAGCATTTGTAGCATTGTATTTTCCTGGTACAGGAAGGGTAATTGGACGATTAATAACATTTGTCGTAAACGTCAAAGAGTTTTTGCTTTCTTGTAAATCCTGGACAGAGATTTCTGCACCATCACCAAAACGAATAACCATTTGGCTTTCTGGCAAGTATGGATCAACAATTGGATCAGCCGGTGCAATCAAAATACCATCCGAATCCATTCCATCAACAATCTGAAGTTTACCTTCCGCGATTTTTTCGCGACTTCCGAAGAATTCTAAATGAGCTTCACCAATCAAAGTTACAACACCGATATGTGGTTTAGCAAGTTTTGACAAGAGATGAATATCTCCCATATGATCTTGTCCCATTTCAAGAACAATCTTTTCAGTGTCATCTGGCATATGAAGTGCTGTGTAAGGCAAACCAATTTCATTGTTATAGTTGCCTTGAGTTTTATATGTCTTGTATTCTGTTGATAAAACAGCAGCAATCATATCTTTCGTTGTTGTCTTACCATTTGAACCAGTGACTGCGATAACATCAACGCGTTGTTTTTCAAGATAGTAGCTAGCAAGAGCTTGAAAAGCTTCTAAGCAATCATCAACTAAAATATAAGGGTGACCTTCTACTTCGCGTTCTGAAAAAGTTGCAACTGCACCATTTTCAAAAGCTGTTTCAATAAAATCGTGCCCATCACGCGCCCCTTTTAAAGGCAAAAACAAATCGCCTTTTTCAATCTTACGACTGTCAAATTCAATTTGTCTCAGAGGAACGTCATCAAAATCCGAAATAGTGTTCTTTGCGCCAACCACCTTGGCGACTTCGTGTAAGTTAAGTTTCATTTTTTATTATCTCCATTATAAAAAGAGCCTTTTGGCTCTTCCTATTATATCACAAAATAAAGTGCTCTCAAGCATTTTCCTTACGGACCTTAGAATGATTCTTCCACCATGAAGACAAAATTGATCCAGAAATATTATGCCAAATTGAAAAAATCGTTGAGGGAATAGCTGCTTGTGGAACAAAATACTTCATTGCTAAAGTTGCCCCTAAGCTTGAGTCCTGCATTCCTACCTCAAATGTAATAGCTTTTTGTTGAGGTTCTTCCAAATGAAGAAGCTTTGAAAAGACAAAACCAAGCCCATAACCACAAAGATTGTGTAACATAACAACAGGAATAACTAAAGCTGTTGCTGTTGTAAAAATATTAGCATGATTTGCTGAGACAACCGCACCAATAATCAAAAGAATCGCTAGCTGTGAGATTAAAGGCATCAACTGAATAATGGCATTGATTTTTTTACCTAAAAGTGTATGAACCAACACCCCTAAAATAATTGGCACAACAACAATTCTTAAAGTTGAAAGAAAAAGACTTGCTGCTGGTACAGCAATAAATTGCCCTGCTAACATCGATAACAATAAAGGAAGCATAATTGGCGCAAGAAGTGTTGAAAGGATTTCAATAGAAACATCCAAAGCAACATCTCCTCCAGCCAAAAAAGCCATCACACTAGAAGACGTTCCACTTGGACAAGATCCAACTAAAATGACCCCCGCTGCTGTTGCTCCTGTTAAATGAAAAAGATGACATAAAAGCCAAGCTAAACTTGGCATAATAATATAATGTGCCACTGTACCTAGAATGACAGGAATTGGACGTTTAGAAATACGGATAAAATCTTCAGTCTGAAGTGTCAGCCCCATCCCAAAAAGAATAATTCCCAACAAATACGATGTATTAGGGATAACCCAGGTACTAGTCTGAGGTAAGAGATAATTAAAGAAAGCCCAAATAATAACAACCAAGGTAAACCATTTACTAAGTTGTTTTGAAAAATCAGTTAGTTTTTCCATCATTTTCTCCTTAACTAAAAAGCTTTTTATCAGCAAAGCCTTTGATTTTTACAGCTTCATTATACGACTAATTTCAGAATTTTCAATCTTTTTACGTAATCATTTTCATTTATTTTCCAGGTCATATTCAAAAGAATCTTTTTTGTGATACAATAAACCTGTAAGGAGATAAAACCTTACACAGAGTAGATGATTCGCGTTAAGTGTGTGTGAATGGGATGTCGTCACACAACGAAGCAATTTGCGCGGTGAATCGTTGCATCCGCTGTTATTTTTTAACAGCTCCAGTTTTATGTTTTAAAAAGGAGCAAACATGAAAAACATTTTTCAAACACCCAAACTCACCCCTAAGCGCTTAGTTAGTCTTGCTATGTTAATTGCGCTTGCTTTCATTGTCGGAAAATTCTCAATTCCCATCATTCCACAACAATTAGTGGTTAGTTTGACCTTTGTTGTCAATACCATTATTGGAATGATTGCTGGTCCGATTTGGGGAGCTATCAGTCTTGCTATTCTTGATGTTGTCGATAACCTATCAAGCGGTGCTGGTAACTTTATCATTTGGTGGACTGTCATGGAAGCTGTTCAGGGCTTTTTCTATGGTCTTTTCTTCTACGGAAAAGAAATCAGCTGGTCAAATAAACACGATTGGCTTCACGTCACATTTGCCACACTCGTAACCATGCTGATTGGAACCTTTATCTTCACACCACTGCTTGTTCAGATTTATTTTGGTGTACCATTCTGGGCACAGTATCTTGCAGGACGTTGGCTCAAAATTTTTGAAATTCCACTACGTATTATCATTACTATGCTTGTCGTACCAAAACTACAGAAAATTCCAGAATTGCGCAAGCTTGCAAATCTATAAACAAAAAATCTCAGAGAGTTATCCCATCTCTGAGGTTATTTTTGTACAGTAAAAAAGCACCTAACGGTGCTTCTTTTTTTAGATTAAGTGGCTTTCGCGTTTTTCAAACATTTCTTTAGCCAACTCAACTAATTTTTCAATCAAATCAGAATAAGCAAGTCCCATGTTTTCCCATAGAAGTGGATACATTGACCATTGTGTGAAACCAGGCATTGTATTCAATTCGTTAAGGTAAACATTACCTTCTTCAGTCAAGAAGAAATCGCAGCGTGACAATCCGCATCCGCCGATAGCACGAAAAGCTGTTGTTGCATAACCACGCATTTCTTCCATAATGTCGCTATCGATATGTGCTGGAATATCCATAGTAATTTTATTATCGATGTATTTAGCATCGTAATCATAGAAAGCAACGTCTTTAACAACTTCACCAGGCAATGTTGTTTTCACATCAGCATTTCCTAAAATACCAACTTCGATTTCACGCGCATTGACACCAGTTTCAATAAGAATACGGCTATCATATTTAAGGGCAAAATCAATAGCAGTGCGAAGAGCTGCTTCGTCTTCAGCTTTTGAAATACCTACTGAAGAACCCATGTTAGCTGGTTTAACAAAGACTGGATAAGTCAATTTTTCATTTACTTCAGCAACCGCTTTTTCAAGATCAGCCCCTTCAACATAAGTCACGTAAGCAACAAGTGGTACACCTGCAGACTCAAGAACGTGTTTTGTTGAAATTTTATCCATGGCAACACTTGATGACAAGATGTTAGTTCCAACGTAAGGCATTTTAAGAATTTCAAGGAAGCCTTGGATTGAACCGTCTTCTCCCATTGGTCCATGAAGAACAGGGAAAACAACTGCTCCTTCTTCATAAATATCACTTGGTTTAATTTTTTGACTTTCAACAACTGTGTCGTTAGTCATCAATTTTTCATCATCAGCTGGTTTACTTGAAAATTCTTGTGTTTTGATAAAATCACCAGATTTTGTGATGAAGTAAGTTTTCACAAAGAATTTGTCATAATTAATCGCACGCATGACACTTTCAGCTGATAATACAGATACTTCACGCTCCGCAGAACGTCCACCATAAAGTAAAACAAGCGTTTCTTTTGCCATAAACTTTAATTACCTGAACAGAAAAAAGGTACCAAGTCTTAATACACTTAATAACATTTTTCATCGAACCAAGAAGCTTTACAAAACAAGCCAAATCTTAGTTCAAGTTCAATTCCTTTTCTATTACAATTTCCTAATTATCATACCACAAAAGAAGCCGTCTTTCAAACTCCTACAGCCATAAGATGGAAGATAATATAACAAAGAAAAGAAAGAAATTTTTTAGTCATCATAAGGAAAATAGTGTTCAGTTTTTGATTGAAACTCTGAAAGTTTGATAATCTTTTTATCTTCATCAAAATCTGCTATGGTTACACCATCAAAATTATCTATACCTCCTTCATAACAACATTTAAAATACCACTCAACTACTATTGATTTATCATTTTCAATAATACGTTTTATTGTCCACTCCAAAACTTTTCCTTTATTATTCCAATTTTCAAACCAAGTTATAATCTGTGATAACCCATGATACTCTGGTCCATAACTTTCAGAATACACCGCTTGTTCTGCAAAAACATCTTTAAGTACCTCAGCATCATTATCTAGCCAAGACTGAAAATATGCCATTATAATCTCTTTCATAAAGTACGCTCCAATTGTATTGATTGTTTTACTTTATTGTATAACGACTATCCAATAAGTTCAATGACAAGCAAAAAGCAGCCTTCCGCTGCTTTTCTTACATTCTACAATTCTGTTCGGTTTTCAATAGCACGAAGTAGGGTAACTTCGTCAGCATATTCGATATCAGAACCAACGGCAAGCCCACGCGCTAAGCGTGTCACTTTGATTCCAGCTGGTTTTAGAACACGTGAGATGTACATTGATGTCGCTTCACCATCTGCTGTTGCATTGGTTGCAATAATCACTTCGTTGACTTCACTATCCATTAAACGTGTAATCAATGATTTCAAATTAATATCATCTGGTCCGACACCATTCATTGGTGAAATCAAACCATGTAAAACATGATACAAACCATGATATTCTTGAATTTTTTCCATGGCTGAAACATCTTTGGAATCTTCGACAACTAAAATAACAGAACGATCGCGAGTCTGATCTGTACAAATGCTGCACGGATCTTCATCTGTTAAATTACCACAAACAGAACAATATGTTAATTCACGTTTAGCAGCCAATAAATTCTTGGCAAATTCATTTACCTCTTCGTCTGACATTCCAATAGTATAGAAAGCTAAACGGGTAGCTGTTTTAATCCCAATTCCTGGTAATTTTGTAAAACTATCAATTAACTTTGCAATTGGTGTTGGGTAGAGCATAGCCTCTCCTTTCCTCTGATAAAGCCGCGAGTCGACTTTTTGCCGACTCGAACTTTGTTATTATTTATTAGCGTAAGTTGACATATACAAGTTAATAATGTCACGTGCAATTAATTGGTTAGGGTGATTATCGTCACTTGTTAAGTGCGGAATAATAACCGCAACTGCAATTTTTGAATCATCATTTTTTGAGTAATCATAAGCAAGAACACTCAAATTGACAGTTGTCACAGCATTGCCATTGTCATCAAGGGCATATGTTTCGGCAGTCCCTGTCTTACCGGCAATCGTAACATTTCCTCTCATATGAGTACCAGTTGCATAACCACTTGTACTATTAACTACTTGGTAGAAACCTTGTTGAAGCAGAGCCATATCGCTACTTGAAATGTTCACCTTGTTCAAAACATTTGTCTCAATTGTCTTAGATAAAGTTCCAATTCCTGTAGTGCCATCATTATCGTAAATACTATCAACAATATGTGGTGCTACACGGCTACCACCATTTGCCACAGTAGCTGCGTATTGAGCCAGTTGCATTGGTGTATAAGAATCGTACTGACCGAACGCTTCTGTTAAGACATTACCTGGACTATAATCATCTGATAGGTAACCAGTAGTTGTTTCTGGAAGGTCGATGCCAGTGCTTGTACCCATACCATATTCAGCATAGGTTGCACGAAGTTGTTCCATAGCTTCTTTTGTACCACTTGTTGCAAGTGCCATACCTGAATAATATTCTTGGCCCATCATCTTAAGAGCAACTTGAACCATATAGGTATTTGAAGAGTACTCAAGGGCTTGAACAGCTGTGATGTTTGTCGCACCACTGCCTGTGAACCATGATTTAATAGATGGTGAACCAGCAAGGTTAATTGATTGGTCAGCAATCACTTGGTTACCAGAAATAGCGTTATTTTCCCATCCAGAACTAATAGTCGCCGCTTTGACAACTGACCCTGGAACAAAGTTATCGTTAATCGTACCAAGAGCATCTAGCGTCGTTGTTGAAGAACCAGTATCATGTGACAAACCAGCCATTGCTAAAATAGCTCCTGTTTGAGGGTTCAAAGCAACGGCATAGGCACCTTCTGAATAAGTTGCAAAACCAGCAGCAAGCTCAGCATTGTAATACTGATTCAAGATATTTTCCACTCCAGATTGGAAATCTGAATTAACGGTCAACTTCAAGTTCTTACCAGCTTTTCCTTCGCTAGTAATGTTATCTGAAACGACATTACCATTTTTATCAGTTGTGATTTCACGAACAGTATGTGTACCTTGTAAATCATCTTCGTAGGCTTTTTCAAGATAAGATGTTCCAACTCGGTCATTCATTGAATAACCTTTAGCAAGATACTCTTCTGCTTCTTCAGCTGGTAAACCAGATTGTTTTGATGATACCGTACCGATAAGGGTTGAAAGCGAACCTGTTGATGTTTGACGATCCCAGTCAGTAGCAATAGAAATCCCTGATAATTTTGAACGATTTGCAGTGATGTATGCAATTTGTTCATCGGTTAAATCACCAGTTGTTAAATTAACCGTACTAAAAGTTGAGGCAGCATTCATTTGACTAAAAATATAAACCAACTTCAACTCATCTTCAGAATAATTAATCTCATCATCTGTTACTGCTTTAACAGCGTTAGCATAAACTTTAGATTCGGTTAAATTATTCCCATAATTATCATATTTTTGATTATCAGGAAGACTCTTAACAACTTTAGCATAAGTGTCTGAATCAGCCAAATAATAATCTTTTTTCTGACGTGTTGTCACATTAGTTTCTGTAAAATCAACCAGTGTTGATAGGGTTCTTGCTAAGTTCTTCATTTCCTCAGCAGTAATTGTATTACTACGTGTAAAGGCAACAACCTGCTTAACATTATTAGAGACTAATAAATTTCCTGCAGCATCAAAAATTTGCCCACGGGGACTTGATGACGTCACTTTATAGGTCGTTGATGAATTTAACTTATCATCATAAAAAGATTTATTTAAAATTTGCATCTGCGCTAATCTTAAAATAATAATTGAAAATAAGACAACGATAACCGCAAAAATCAAGTAAATTCGTTTTGTGATACTGGTTGTTTTTTTGGCAATTTTAATCTTGCTCAATCTCTTCTTAACTGACATTCTTTCCTCACAATTAAAAGCTTCGTTTTATATTTTATCACAATTTACTTAAAAGAGAGTGACACAAAATGTAAAACTTTCACTTTTTTACATAGTATTTTTTCAAGAAAATTTGCAAGAAAAATTGAGTCATTTTAAGCAAAAAAAAGGAGGAAGTTTATTCCTCCACCATATTATTTTGCGTCAACTGAAAAATCAACGCCAACTTTATCACGCAAGAATTTCCAAAGGAAATAAGCAATGTAAAAATCAATGCATCCATGAACAAGAGAGCCTAAGCCAATCAAGCCTACCAAAGACCAAATATAGGCTGTTCCTGTGTGAGCTCCTGCCGTTAAAACAAGAACAACGATAAACTCTGCTAAACCATGCAAGATATTTAAGAAAACAGCTAATCCAAATGTCAAAGCTGGTTTTTCAAGCAAAGCTGGACGTTTTTTAATCATCACAGCACCTACAACCGCAAAGAGCAAATGCGATACTGCGCGCAATACAATAACAATTGGAAAACCTGCTAACAAGAAACCTAGACTTGTTCCCAAAGCAACTAAAACAGCTACTTGCGGTGAGATAAACATAGCCATAAAGACCGGCACGTGACTAGCCAAGGTAAACGAAGCTGGACCGATGACAACCTTAACTGGCATAACCATTGGAATTAAAATCCCAAAGGCAACTAAAATAGCTGTAAATGCAAGAGACTTAGTTTGATGACGTCTCATATGACAACTCCTTTTATATTTGTATATGATAATACCTGAATGATCCCCAATTATCACTCAGGAATTGACGATAGTTTTAATCAATTAACTAACAGGCAATACACACGTTTTTTTGAAAGTAGCTAACTGATCTTGCTTATTATAAAGAAAAAAAGAACAGGTGTCAAGACACCTGTAGCTATTTTAGTTTGATTTTAAAAGCAAACCTTTATCAGATAAGATAGACTTGATGTCCTCAAATTCATCTTTTGAATGACATGATAGAGTGTGAGTATGAATCCCATCAGTTAAAGATGAGAGAAGCGTTGCATTTGAATGCTCAACCTTATCCATAAAATTATCAATATCTTCTTTGCTTTTGATATTAAGCGGTGCTGTTAACATCCCATAAACTGGGTGTTCAACTTCCACATCAACCATAATGCCACCTTTAGAAACAACACAATCCAACTCTTCTTTCGTTCTATCCGGACCATGTTGACAAGCAATTTTTCCAATAAATTGATGCGAATAAAGTGCTTGTGACAAAACGTAACCTTTTGGTGTAGAAATAACATCATGATTAGCTGCTCTCAAAAGAGCTACATCTCCAACAATAATTTGACGACTTACACCAAGTTGGCTTGCTAAAGTACTAGCTGAAATGGGAACTTGTGTCTGACTCAAAATATCAATAATTTTTTGACGACGCTCTGCTGCTTTCATAAAAGCCCCCTTTACAAAATATATTACTTACTACTAATCATACCATAAAAACAAGAAAATATAGAAGAGTTATCCCTTAAATTTCCTAGTCACTCTAACTCCTAGCCAAAAAAGGTAACAAATTCAAAAAAAGCACCCTAGGAGTTAGCCTAGAATGCTTTTATATCAAGGGTTTTAAGCCTTATAATCTTATATCAGATTATTTACCCAAGAAGTATTCGTCAGTAACGTTCAATTTTTCGTCAAATTCGAATACAAGTGGTGGGAAGTTAGGGATTTCAACATCCATAATTTCGTCATCTGACAATTGTTTGATGTGTTTTACAAGAGCGCGGATTGAGTTACCGTGTGCACCTACAAAGACGTTTTTACCATCTTTAAGAGCTGGAGCAATTTTATCTTCCCAGAATGGAAGTGCGCGTTCCAAAGTAACTTTCAAGTTTTCTGCATCTGGAACAACTTTGTCATCAAGGTTAGCGTAACGACGGTCAGTGTGTGCTGAGTATTGATCGTCTTTAGCCATAGCTGGTGGCAATACATCGTATGAACGACGCCAGATGTGAACTTGTTCGTCACCCCATTTTTCAGCAGCTTCAGCTTTGTTTTGACCAGTCAAACCACCGTAGTGACGTTCGTTCAAGCGCCATGATTTTTCAACTGGAACCCAAAGTTGGTCAGAAGCTTCAAGAGCAAGGTTAGTTGTTTTGATAGCACGTTTAAGAACTGAAGTGAAAGCAACATCGAATTCGATTCCTGCTTCTTTGATCAATTTACCAGCTTCAGTAGCTTGTTTAGTACCTTCTTCTGTAAGGTCAACGTCAGCCCAACCAGTGAAAAGGTTAGCTTTGTTCCATTCAGATTGCCCGTGACGTGCAAACACTAATTTTACCATTAGATAAAGTCTCCTTTTAAGTAATACAAGGGCTATTAACACACAGCGAAAAATAGATAGTAATCTTACTAATTGACAAACAACCAGAGAAGTTAGACTATTTTTGGCTCAGCATTTTAGCCAACTTAATTTATTACGACCAGATAAAGTCGCTTACCCTTACTATTCTACCCAAAAAGCTCTAAAAAAGCTAGTATAATTGCTAATTTTCTGTAAAAGAGTCTGACATCCTTGAACAGTCACTAACAGAACTTTGAAAAGCAATAAAAAATGGCATGGCAACCATTTGAAACTCAAAATCGTGCCATACCACCCCACTCTCTAAAAGAAAATGGTAGCTTTCTATATGATTAAGGCTATTATAGTTCAAAAAAATTTCTATGTCAATTTCATTGTTCGCATAGCATTTAGTGTTGCAAGAACTGTTACACCAACATCAGCAAAGATGGCAAGCCACATATTAGCTAAACCAAGAGTGGCCAAAATCAAAACTAAAACTTTAACTCCGATTGAAAAGATAATATTTTCTCTAGCGATAGTAATTGTCTTGCGGGCAATTTTAATTGCTTGAGCAATTTTTGATAATTGGTCGTTCATGACAACAACATCTGCTGCTTCAATCGCAACATCACTACCAAGACCACCCATGGCAATACCAACATCAGCTCGAGCTAAAACCGGTGCATCGTTAATTCCATCTCCGACGAATCCAACTGTTGATCTAGGATTCTTTTGTGCTAGGTAGTTTTCTAACTCTGTAACTTTATCTCCTGGAAGAAGCTCTGCTTTATAATCTGTCATTGCTAGCTCATCGGCAATTTTTTGAGCTACTTCGTGACGGTCCCCTGTTAGCATAACTAGTTGTTTAACACCAGCTTTTCGAAGTTCTTGCAAAGCTTGCTTAGTATCAGATTTGATGCAATCTGAAATCACAATATGTCCGGCATAATTTCCATCAATAGCTACATGAACAATAGTTCCAACTTTATGACATGGTTTCCAATCAGCTCCCAAACTTTCCATAAATTTAGTATTACCGACAGCAACATCATGCCCATTAACTTTTGCGCTGATACCATAGCCAGATTTTTCAGTCACATCAGTAATTGAACAATCATCTGCTTCTTTTTCGTAAGCTTCACGAAGAGATTGAGCAATTGGGTGGCTCGAAAAACGTTCCACATGACTTGCCAAATGCAGCAAATGTTCTTCTTTAACATCAGTAGAGTGAAGAGCAGTTACTTCAAAAACACCTTCTGTCAAAGTTCCTGTTTTATCAAAAAACAATGTTTCTAGAGAAGCCAAACTTTCAAGATAATTTGACCCTTTAATCAAAACACCCGCTTTCGAACTTGCTCCTAAACCTCCAAAGAAGCTAAGCGGAATCGAAATCACTAATGCACAAGGGCATGAAATAACAAGGAAAGTAAGCGCACGACTCAGCCATTCTGGGAAATTAGCAAGAAAATCTCCAGATACCAGCGGTGGTATAAAGGCTAAAATCAAAGCTGCAATTACTACTGTTGGTGTGTAGACTTCTGCGAATTTTGTCATGAAACGTTCGCTCTTAGATTTGTTTGCCGTTGAATTTTCCAGTAAATCCAAAATTTTACTTAAGGTTGAATTTTCAACAGAATGCAGGACCTTAACACGAATTACTCCTGTCATGTTAATCATCCCTGACAAAACTTGATCTCCTACCTGAACACTTTGAGGCAAACTTTCACCTGTCAAAGCTGCTGTATCCACTGAAGATTCTCCAGAAATCAAAACCCCATCAACAGCAACCTTTTCACCAGGTTTAATGACAATCACTTGCCCTTCTTTCAAATTTTTAGGATCAACATCAATAGTTTGACCCTCTTCTTCTAAATGAACAAGGTCTGGTCGCAAATCTAGCAATTCTGAAATGGATTTTTCACTATTACCTTCTGCAATGTGTTCAAAAAATTCACCTACTTGATAGAAAATCATCACAAACACAGCCTCGGCAAACTCAGCTTCACCAGTCATAAAACTAAGGGCAAATGCCCCAAGTGTCGCTAATGACATCAGAAAATGTTCGCTAAAGACTTTTCCCTGACTTATTTTTAGCAAGGCTTTTTTCAAAACATCATAACCAGCCATTAAAAATGGAATAGCGTATAACAAAGCTTGAACTACCAAACCAATGTGATTTAGCTTAACCACAGCAAAAACAATAATAAACGTCAGCGTTGCTAACAAAATTCTAAAAAGCTTCTTTTTATGTTTACCTGACACGTTTAATCCTCCTGATAATGCTCTACAACAGACTCCAAAACTTGGCTAATATGCTTATCAGCAAGAGCATAAATCTGATTTTTTCCTTCACGTCGAACAGAAACAATTTTTAAGTTCTTTAACATCGTCAACTGATGTGAAACAGCTGACGGTGTCATCTCTAAAATTGCCGCCAATTCACTAGACTTTAATTCGCCCTTACTTAAACAGCAAATGATTTGTAAACGTGTTGTGTTTCCAAGAGCTTTAAAAAAGCTAGTAACATCATTTAACAAATCTCCCTTTAGCAATTTTTGTGATTCATTAATCTCAATCATCTTAATTATCTCCAATATCTTTTGTAAAACATTTGAACAATTACTCAAACGTTCTACTGTAATCACTGTATCACTTTCACGCATACATTTCAAGAATTAGCTAATACATTCGGTTTTTAGGTCAATTTTTCATATTTTGCTGTCAAAATATAGAAAAGTATTCAAAAAAAGCATAGAAATAGCACTAAAAACTTTCTGTTTATCTCATGAAATAAAAAAACGTTCGGAAAACACTTGATTTCACCTTAGCATAATAGTAAAATGTAACTAGCAATATCAGAAAATTCATTATTGCGTGATAATATATTTTGGAGGACTTTATGGTTTCAACCGCAACTAAAATTGGAACTTTCGATTTTGATAACTGCTTAATGAACGCTGCTGGCGTTTACTGCATGACACGAGAAGAATTAGCTGAGATTGAAGATTCTGCTGCAGGTTCATTTGTTACAAAAACAGGAACATTAACTGCACGCGATGGTAACCCTGAACCACGCTATGCTGATACAGCACTTGGTTCAATTAATTCTATGGGACTCCCTAACAACGGTTTCCAATACTATCTTGACTACGTTACTGAACTCCAAAATACACCCAATAGCAAGAATCACTTTTTGTCACTTGTAGGTATGTCTGAAGAAGAAACACACACTATCTTAAAAACTGTTCAAGCTTCTGACTACCAAGGACTTGTTGAGCTAAACCTTTCTTGTCCAAATGTTCCGGGGAAACCACAAATTGCCTACGACTTTGAAACAACTGAAAGAATTTTAAAAGATATCTTTACTTACTTTACAAAACCTCTCGGAGTTAAATTACCTCCATATTTTGACATTGCACACTTTGACCGTGCGGCAGCTATCTTTAATCAATTTCCTCTAACTTTCGTCAACTGTATTAACTCTGTCGGTAATGGTTTGGTTGTTGATGATGAAACTGTTGTGATTAAACCTAAAAATGGTTTTGGTGGTATTGGTGGTGATTATGTCAAACCAACCGCACTTGCTAATGTTCACGCATTTTATAAACGCCTAAATCCATCTATCCAAATTATTGGAACAGGTGGTGTTAAGACTGGTCGTGATGCCTTTGAACATATTTTATGCGGAGCAAGTATGGTACAGCTAGGAACAGTTCTTCACCAAGAAGGTCCTGCTGCTTTTGCACGCATTACTGATGAACTAAAAGCCATCATGGAAGAAAAAGGCTATGAAAAACTTGAAGACTTCCGTGGCAAATTAAAATACATGGACTAAACTAAAAAACGTTTGAGGCGTTTCTCAAACGTTTTTGGCTATTAGTTCTCACATCAAATTCTAAAAAGAGCGAGAACAATCGTCCCCACTCTTTTTAGGATTTGCCACCTCCTACAGTTGACATAAAAACTCTTTGATTATCAGGAAAAGAGCCTCTAAAATATTAATTATTACGCATTAAATTCAAAATTGTTTTTTTAATCAGCAACAATAGAACACCGATACCAAGACAAACAAGTCCCAAGATACCGAAGAATGCTACTTCTGTTTCCTTAGTGAAATATGGTGTAATCAAAGCATTTACTGCTTGTGAAGTTGAATCTGCCAAGAACCAAAGAGCAACCATTTGTGATTGGAAAGCAAGTGGTGCAAGTCTAGTTGAAACTGATAGACCTACTGGAGAAACTAACAATTCACCAGCCATTTGGACTGCAAACATAACTACCAACCACATGAAGCTTACACGGTTGTTTGTTCCGTATAGCATACCTGGAAGAGCCATAATCATGTAAGACACACCAGTTAATAACAATCCTAATCCAAATTTTGTAACTGCTGATGGTTGACGATCACCCATTTTGTTCCAAATCCAAACAAAAAGTGGTGTCAATACAACGATGAACAGTGGATTAAGCAATTGATACCAAGATGGATCAATATAAAAATTAATACCAAAGATAGTTGGATGTAGGTTTGAACGAGTTTCACCCCAAACAGCAATAACTGTCGCACTTTGTTCTTCAACTAACCAGAAAACGATAGAAGACAAGAACAATGGTAGGTATGCCAACAATTGTTTGCGTTCTGTGCTTGATACTTTATTTGAAGCAAACATCAAGATAAAGTAAATAAATGGGATGAAGATACCAGCCATAGATAGAATATTGATAAAGTTATCAACGAATTTAGCTGGGTTAGCTTGGTAAAGTAAAGTTCCAGCAACTGCTAAAACAACAAAACCAATAACAGATTTAATTAATAAACCTTTTTTCTCTTCTGTCGTTAGTGGATTAGAAGGTTTGTTTCCAATTTCTGGGAATTGTTTCATTCGTCCATACCAATAAACAAATAAAGCAAATACCATACCAATAGCGGCAAGAGAGAAACCTAGGTGATAGTTGATACTTTGTCCAACTGTTCCTACTACAATAGGAGCAAGCAGTGAACCAATATTAATACCGATAACAAAGATATTGAAACCTGTGTCGCGACGAGGATCATCCGGTTCATACAAATGACCAACCATATTTGAAATATTTGGTTTTAACATCCCTGTTCCCAAGATAATCAAGAAAAGTGAGATGAAAAGAGACGTCAAGCCAAACGGAAGAGCTAAAACAATGTGCCCTAGGGTAATAAGAATACCACCGATAAAGATCGTCTGAGAAGCGCCTAGAACGCGGTCTGCAAACCATCCACCAATAATACCTGAAAGGTATACAAGAGCTCCATAGATACTTACAATAGCCATTGCTTGTGGCTTAGGAAGTCCTAAACCAGCATTAGCTGAAGTAACAGATGCGTACAAGTAGTAAATTAAAATCGCACGCATTCCATAGTACGAGAATCGTTCCCAAAGTTCTGTTTGGAATAAAGTAAACAAAGCCTTAGGCTGTCCAAAAAATGTTTGTTCTTTATTTTTTTCCATACCATCCATTATATAGATTTTTTTTAATTTGGGCAATAGAAATTTTATTTAAAATATTAAGTAAATTCATAAAAATCAAGCTTTTATGGGAGATTAAGCGCTTTTTTCAAAATGTTAAAAAATATCAAAAAACGCAAAATATCTGACATCAGTGACCAAAATATCGCTATTTTTTACTTTAATTAACTATTCTACGAACTTAAAAATGCAATCAACAAACTTGACTCGCCTTCTTATTTCTTGGCTCATGAAAAAAACGTCCACTGGACGTTAACTCGCTCTCTTGTTTCTTGGCTCATGAAAAAAACGTCCACTGGACGTTTTTTTTCATCACCAATTATCCCAAAAGTCACTGTCATCTTCATCTGGGCTTGTTTCGTCATCTTCTGCTTCTTGCTCTTGCTTCAGAATTTCTCCATTTTCATCTACTTTAGGTTTCATAGCAAGTCCTACCATGATTAACATAGCTGCTTTAAAAAGAGAAAAAACGCCTAAGAAACTAACAACTAACAAAAGTGATTTATCCATGATTATAACTCTTTCCTTGTATTCTTATCATCATTAAAACCACTAATGATTTCACGATGTCTCTATGCTGATTATACCATAAAAGACTTGAACTGCCCTTATAACAAGTGTAAATGCATAGAAACCACTGAAAGGTAATTCTATTCATTGTGCCAAAGCAACTATTTCTTTTCCCCAAAAATGCCCCAAAACATTCAAAAAAGCCTATCGAACAAGCTACAACGCTTGATATGATAGGCTTTTTAAATATTAATTATTTTACAGCGTCTTTAAGTGCTTTACCAGCTTTGAATGCAGGTACTTTTGAAGCTGCAATTTCAATTTCTTCACCAGTTTGTGGGTTACGACCTTTACGAGCTGCGCGTTCGCGAACTTCAAAGTTACCAAAACCGATTAATTGAACTTTTTCGCCTTCAGAAAGGAAGCTTTCGATTGCTGAGAATACTGCATCTACAGCTGCTGCTGAATCTTTTTTAGTAAGCTCAGTTGCTTCTGCAACTTTAGCGATTAAATCTTGTTTGTTAGCCATTTAACAAATCCTCCAATTAATTTCTAAGCGTTAACACTTTAACAAAGTCTATGATACCCAAAAATAGGCTTAAGGTCAAGTATTAAACATTTAATTAGCTGTTTTTCTTGTAAATATCGAAGTTAAATTGATCCCCAACTAAATCAATTGTTGTCGCTTTCAAAAAGATGTCAGCATCGTTTTTCAAGTTCTGAATATTGATATTAATAACAGATTCTTTCGGTAAAACTTCAACAAAATTTGGTAGGTCAACACTTGATTTTAAATATTTCAAAACTTCTGATTCTGGCAATGTGAGTGTTCCAACTGAAAACGAGGTAATTTTTAACTGAATTGCGCCTGATTCTAGGCGACTTGGTTGGAAATAAATATAAAGTGGCACTTCATAACCCAAAAAAGTATATGTTCCCTCAAACATAATGGCTGATGAAGTTGCGTAAACACTGTAAGATGAATTTTTAGTCTGATAATCTTTCAAATAAGCAGCCACCGTATCATTTAACTGTTCACGAGTTGTTGAAACCGTCCCTACTTTGACACTCTCTACTTTCTTTGACGTAATACTTTGTGCCGCAGGTTCTCTGACTTGAATCAAGCGACTAGCAATCACTCCCACAAAAGCAATATTAACTGCTAAAATGAGAAGAAAGCCCCACTTCCACCAATTAGTCTTTGTTCCATTCTTTTTTAGTTTCATTGATTTTCTCCATTGTTACATCTGACATAATTTGATAGCCAATATTATTTGGGTGGAAATGATCTCCACTGAATAAAGCATCATTGATAACCATTGTTTGATCACCAGATGTCGACACAATTCCTTCTTGACCATCAATTCCTTTGTAAATCTGATCGTTGATTGGAACGAAGTAAACATTATCATAGTCTTCCGTCACACTTTCAGTAGCATCATTCCAATCGTTGATAATATCTTGCATTTCCGTCATTTCAGGGAAATTCAAATAAAAGGGATTATAAATTCCCAAAATATAAATCGGCAAGTCTTCATTTTCCGTACGAGCAAGTTCGATAATTTGGCGCAAACGCTCTTGATAAGATTTGGCAGGCTTCTTAAAAGTAGAAACTGATAGTTTCGTCAAATGCTTACGAATCACCGCCATAACATCGTTACCGCCGACAGTCAAAGTCATCATATCCGCTTTTTCTAGGGATTTTTGAATGTCTTGCTTATCCTTCATTCGTGTCAAAATCTGTTGGCTGGTATTTCCTGAGACCCCATAGTTATCGTAAGAAACTTGATAGTTATAAGTATCTGTTAAACTTTGGGATAAAATTGGAACAAATCCACCTTGATTAGTAGTATCCCCGACTCCTTCTGTCAAAGAGTCCCCAATAGCCACATAACGAAATTGTTTGGCTTCTTGAGCCAAGAAATCCTTTTTCGTCAACTCCGAATCTGACTTTGGAATTAAAACATTAAAAATGACAATAAACAGAAGAAGGCTTGCCAAAAAGAAAGCAAACCCAGTTAAAAAATTCTTTTTTTTATTCATAGCGTACCATAACCGCAAAAGCGTCTTCTCCAGTGTGCGTTTGAATGATTGAACCAGTTTCTAAAACAGCAATTGGTGCACCCAAAACTTGCAGTTTTTCTTTGAAACCATTAGCCATATCTGCTGTTCCGCAGTATGAAATACCGATTTCAGCTACTTTCTTGTTAGAAGCATGCTCAATAAAGCTATCTAGCCATTTGTTAAATGTTTTAACACCACGGCCTTTGATAACTGTGTTTAATTCGCAATCAACCATTTCCATAACAACTCGAATGTTAAGGAGTGAACTAAGAAGACCCGTTACACGCCCAATACGTCCACCTTTTACCAAATTTTCAAGCGTTGACACGCCAATAAAAAGTTCTGATTTTTGACGAACTTCTTCAACTTTTGCAAGAACTTCTTCTAAGCTTGCACCTTCTTGGGCTAATTTGGCAGCTTGAACAACTTGGAATTTTTGGCATTGGTCAGTAAATGTTGAATCGATAACAGTGACATCTGCCCCAGCTAGATTAGCCCCTTGACGAGCTGCTTCAACTGTTCCTGAAAGAGTATGTGTAATGTGAATAGAAACGATGTGTTCGGCACCATTTTTCATCAGATTTTCATAAACTTCTGCAAAGACGCCAACTGGTGGTTGGCTTGTTTTAGGCAATTCCTTACTATTGCGCATCATGTTAAGGAATTTTCCTTCTTCTTTCATGTCGTTGTCAGAATAAACAACACCATCAATCATTACTGACAATGGCACAACTGTAATGTCATATTTTTCAACTAATTCTGGTTCAATCGTTAAAGATGAATCTGTAACAATTTTAATTTTACTCATTTTTTATCCTATCATACTTTCAAAACTTTATATCAAAATTTATCCTAACATTCATTATACCAAATTTTTAGCAGTTAGGGGACATTTTATAAAAGGCTATCTTATCGACAAAAAAAGAAGCACCTAGGCTTCTTTTTATTTCTTCAATAATTCACGCGCTTGTTCGCGAGCCATTTCGGTAATATCACTACCGGCAAGCATTTTAGCGATTTCTTCCACTCGTTCTTCTTCGGTCAATAGACGAACCGTTGAAACAGTCGTATTTTCATCGCTACGTTTTTCGATGAAGAATTGATAATCAGCAATAGCAATCACTTGTGGTAAATGTGAGATTGCCAAAACTTGGCCATGACTACCAATTTTATAGATTTTTTGAGCAATAGCTTGCGCTACACGTCCTGATACTCCTGTATCAACCTCGTCAAAGACAATACTTGTCTTATCTTCTTTACGTGAAAAGGCCGATTTAATCGCAAGCATCAAGCGAGAAATTTCACCACCAGAAGCTACTTTTACCAAAGGTTTGAAACCTTCACCAGGATTGGTAGAGATATAAAATTCAATAGCTTCATTACCGTCACGGTTGAATTTTCCTTTAGTGAATTGAACCTGAAAATCTGCTTTTTCCATGTATAGATCAGCTAATTCCTGCTTAATTTCTGCTTCCAAATTCTTCGCAAGTGCATGACGTTCTTGGCTGAGATTTTCAGCAGCAACAATCAATTCTTTTTCCAGGCGTTTGAGCTCTTTTTCCATATCATCAGACGACTCATCATTTCCAGTTAAAAGATTGTACTCTTTAGTGATATTCTCGTAATAATCCAAAACATCATCAACACTTCCACCGTATTTTCGAGTAATGCTGTAAATCACTTCTAAGCGGGCTTCAATCTGTTGCAAACTACCAGCATCAAAATCAAGCTCATCAATAACATCACCTAAGTGCTTAGTCACTTCTTCTAAAATATAATAAGCTTCAGAAACATTTGATGACATATCTTTGTAATCCGCATCGAATTCTTCCAAGGTCATCAAGTCGTTCATAGCTGAACGAATGTTTGACAAACTTGAAAACTCTTCATCATCAAGCATGACATAAGCATTGGTTAATGTGTCTGCGATATGTTTGTGATTTAACAACTTATCACGTTTTTGGTTTAGAGCTTGGTCTTCACCTGATTTTAGGGCAGCTGCTTCAATCTCTGCAATTTGAAATTCCAGCATTTCAATACGCGCTTTGTGCTCTTGTTCATTTTTTTGTTTTGTTAAAACACGTTTACGTAAGCTACGGTAACTTTCAAAAAGTTCTTGATATTGCTTTTTAACCGTAGCAAAATGACCGTCTCCAAACTCATCAAGCATGCGAATATGCATATTTGGCTTCATTAGTTCCTCTTGGTCATGTTGGCCATGGATATCAACCAAATATTGCCCAACAGCTCGAAGAGTTGTCAAATTAACCATCTGACCATTAATGCGACCAATTGAACGACCATTTTGCAAAATTTCACGGCGAATAATAAGTTCTTCTGTCACCTCAATGCCGTTTTCTTCCAAAATTTGCGTTAATGCAGGATTTTCACCAACCGAAAAAAGACCTTCAATTTCAGCTTTATTAGCCCCGTGTCGAATGACATCAAGACTCGCACGTGCTCCAAGCATGAGGTTCATGGCATCAATAATAATAGACTTCCCTGCACCAGTTTCACCTGTCAAAACTGTCATGCCATTTTCAAAAGTTAAGGAAATCTCCTCAATAATGGCAAAATTTTTAATGGAAATTTCTAAAAGCATAGAACGACCTTTCTTATTTGTGGTCTGTCATCCATTTACGAACTTCTTGGCGAATGGCTGCAGCACCCTCAGCTGTTTTTGTAACTACTAACAAACTATCATCATCAGCAATCACACTAAAAAGACTGTCCTTGAAATCTTCCAACAAGAAACGTTTAATCAAGCGGCTATTTCCTGGAATAACATCAAGGTTAATCATATTTTCAAGACCTACTGTTTCCTCTGAGACGGCAAGAACAGTGCTTTTAATTGGGACAGATACTTGCCCAACTTTTTTTGTTTTATCTTTTGAGAGGCCATAAATATAAGGACCATCAACCGATGGGACTTTGATGATACCAATTTCATTCATATCACGTGAAATGGTAGCTTGAGTCAAAGTTAATCCTTCAGCTTCAAGTAATTCTAGCAAATCATGCTGTGTCTCAACAGCATTTTCAGCAACAATCTTTTTAATTAATTCTAAACGTTCACTCTTTTTCATCTTTAAATTCCTTATGCGCTTTTTCTACAATTTCTGGAATCACAGTTACCACCAAATTTTGAGCATCAGCTGATTTTTCTAGATGAGCCAAAAATTCAATATTTCCATGACCACCTTGGATAGGTGAAAAATCAAGTCCCTTAACTGTAAATCCGTAATCGACAGCAAAACTTGTCACTGTTTCCAAAACTTTTTGGTGAACAGCTTTGTCACGAATAATACCATTTTTACCAATTTGATCACGCCCAGCTTCAAATTGTGGTTTAATAAGCGCCACGACCTGACCATTATCAGCCAAAATATTGTGAAGTGCTGGCAAAATCAAATTTAATGAAATAAAGCTAACGTCTATACTAGCAAAAGTTGGTTGGCCTTCTGTAAAATCAGCCAATTCTGCATAGCGGAAATTGTATTGTTCCATACTACGAACGCGTTCGTCTTGACGAAGTTTCCATACCAATTGGTTGGTACCAACATCAACTGCATAAACTAATTTCGCACCATTTTGCAACATCACATCGGTAAAACCACCTGTTGAAGCTCCGATATCAATTGTTGTTTGGCCGTCAACAGAAATACCAAAAACTTGCAAAGCCTTTTCAAGTTTTAACCCACCACGGCTAACGTATTTAAGCTTTTCACCTTTTAATTTCAATTCTGTTGCATCATCAATTTTTTCACCTGGTTTATCATAACGTTCGCCGTTAATAACATTAACAACCAAACCAGCCATTACTCCACGTTTTGCCTGCTCACGTGTCTCAAAAAGCCCTTGTTTATAGGCTAGTACATCAACTCTTTCCTTAGGCATTTAGTCGTAACCTTTCTATCATTTCTGTGATTTTTTCTGCATGTAATCCATGAGTTTTTGAGAGGTTTTTGAAAATCACTAGCGCTTGATTAAGGGATTGATCCAAAATATCATAAGATTTTTCCAAACCAAGCAAACTTGGGTAAGTCGCTTTGTCAGCTAGTAAATCTTTTTTCGGTGTTTTTCCAATTTCTTCAAAACTTGCTGTCACATCTAAGATATCATCACGAACCTGGAAAGCAAGACCAATCAAGCTACCAGCTTTACGCAAATTAGCAAGTTCTTCATCTGCAACACCAGCAACAATTCCTGCTGCCACAACAGGGAAAGTCAACAATTTTCCTGTTTTATTAGCATGAATCAATTGTAATTCTGAAAGGCTAAGCTTACGCTCTTCACCTTTCATATCAAGCATTTGACCACCAACCATGCCATAAGTACCTGAAGCATGCGACAATTCTGCAATCAATCGAACTTTGACATCAGCTGGTAGCGCAGCATTTGCCACCAAATCAAATGGGTCTAAAAAGAGACTATCTCCTGCTAAAATCGCTGTCGCTTCATCAAATTTTTTGTGATTTGTTAAACGTCCACGACGATAATAATCATCATCCATAGCTGGTAAGTCATCATGAATCAAACTACCTGTGTGAATCATTTCAAGGGCAGCAGCCACATCATAATGAGCATCTGTCAACGACAACCCAAATCCTTCTAGTAATTCTAGAAAAATCAATGGACGGATACGTTTTCCACCAGCATCAACAGAGTATAAAATTGACTCAATCAAATCTGGCGAAACCAGCTCTTTTTGTTCATAATAACGGTGAATGGCTTGACTAATTTTACTTATTTTATCCATTAGACATCCATTTCTGTTTCTGTCCCATCAGCTTGCATCACTTTAACAAGTGTTTTTTCAGCTGAATCTAGTGTTTTTTGCAATTCTTTTGAGAGAAGCATTCCTTTTTGGAATTCAGCAATAGCATCTTCCAAAGCAACGTCACCATTTTCAAGTTTTGTCACAATCGCTTCTAAATCTTGTAAATTTTCTTCAAATGTTTTTTTACTTGGCATCTTTTACCTCCACTTCAAGTTGACCGTCTTTTAATTGAACGCTTAATTGGTCGCCTTGCTTAACGTCCCTTACGCTTGAAATCACTTTTCCATCTTTTTGCACCATAGCATAACCTCTAGCGATAATTCGGCTAGTATCCAAAGATAACAGAGCATCCTGAGCCTTTTCAAACCGAGCTAATTTGCTATCATATTGGCTAGTCATATTTGATAACAAGAGACGTTTTAAGCTCTGCAATTTATCCTGATAATGTTTAATCTGACTGTCAAAATCCATAGCAATCAAACGCTGATGCAACAACTCTTGACGCTGTTTAGCTTGATTAAATTGATTTTGCATGGTATTTGTCAAAGACATGGTCAAACGATCTAACTTTTGAACATAACCATCATACAAACGTTCAGGTTGTCTAAAAATGACCGAATTAGCTAATTTATCAAGTCGTTCTTGATTTTGTTTGATGCGACGAAGACTAGCTTGATACATACGATTATCGCGTTCAGTAATCCACGAAATAATATCAGCTTTAGTCACCGGAGTAGCAAGCTCAGCTGCTGCTGTTGGTGTTGCTGCCCTACGGTCAGCCACGTAATCTGCCAAAGTCGTATCCGTCTCATGACCAACACTAGAAATAACTGGCAAGCGAGATTCAAAAATCGCTTGTACAACAATTTCTTCGTTAAAAGCCCATAAGTCTTCGATAGAACCACCACCACGACCAATAATCAAAAGGTCCAAGTCATCACGGTCATTTGCCTTTGCAATATTAGCAGCAACTTCCTGACTAGCTCCTTCCCCCTGAACTTTCGTTGGAAAAAGAAGAATTTCGACTCCTGGAAAACGACGAGACACTGTCGTAATAATATCTCGAATAACAGCTCCACTAGGACTAGTTACCACGCCGATTTTTTTAACAAATTGAGGTAAGGGGTGTTTATGACGATCATCAAAATAACCAGCCTCTGCCAATTTTTTCTTTAATTGTTCAAATTGAATCGCTAAAGCACCAATACCATCTGGCTCTGCTTTTTCAATAATAATAGAATATGATCCACTTGGTTCATAAAGTTGGACACGTCCCACAACATTGATTTTCATACCTTCTTCAAGCTCAAAACCAAGTTTTTTAAAAGTCCCTGCCCACATAGTCGCCTGAATAACCGCATTTTCATCTTTCAATGAAAAATATTGGTGTGTCGGACGACGTCGGAAATTGGAAACCTGACCTGTCAAATAAACGCGTTCCAAATAAGGATCACGATCAAACTTCAATTTAAGGTATTTTGTCAAAATCGAAACACTTAAATAATCTGACATAACAGGCTCCTTTCCTTATTTTTTCTAGCTTTATACAATTTTTGCATATCACTATTATTATATCAAATATCTTAAAAAAAAACTGTCCAGTGGACAGTTTTTTCATGAGCTTGAAAATTAGAAAGCGAGTCATGTCCAGTGGACAGTTTTTTCACGAGCCTGAAAATTAGAAAGCGAGTTATGTCTAATAGACATTTTTTCATTTTGATTAGTGGATACTAACAATGGTACCTTCGGGCATCTTCTCAAAAAGCCATTTGGCATCTTCTTTGGACAACCTCACATTGCCATCTGTACATGCTGTTCCAATTTTTTTAGTTTCTCCTTTCAAAACCTTGCCTTTCCAATCTGTCGGAAAACTTTGAAACTGAAAAGCTCCATGATCCTTAAACGATACCCAGTAACATCGTCCACGATTTAAGCTGTCATCATAAGTAAATTCCTCACGTTCAGCTTCGATAGCAAATTTTCCAGTTGGTGTTGGCGTCTCTTTAGCACCTGTAGATACCTTAGTTTTAAAAATGACTTTATTACCAGAATAAACAATCATTTTTTGTTGTGATATAGAGACCAAAATACTCAACTGGTCGTATTTTGACAAATCTGGATAAACCTTATCAACCTTAGGTTTCTTAATAGCTTTCCCCAAAGTACTCTCATCAATTCTCACCTCAGCTGATTGATGAGTCACTAACAGTTGTCGACAAAGACCATAAGCAACCACTAAATTAGCAAGAGTCAAAAGTAAAACCAAAACTCTTTTTGACAACTTCTTTCGCATTTTCCCTTTTCCCTAACATTTACTCCACCACATTTTACATTTTGGTGGAAGTAACCTCTCCTTTTAATCAATTAAAACATAACGTCTTGCGCCACTATAACTAACATAGGAAATCCATTGATGACCATCAGCGTATAGAGTCTTATCATAATGAACTTGATAACCAGCATCCAATTTAAATTCAGTCGGTGCTGACACACGCGGTTGACTCTTAACTTCTTTTGAACTAGTTAAGACATAAGTACCACTTTGTGGCATAGCTGGCGTTTGAGGTGTTTGAAGAGTTGCCTTTGTGCCTCCTACACCTTTTAAAGAACCATCAGCCTGTTCATAGTAGAGGTGAATATTATATTCACCATAATTATTTTTATGGTCGCTGACATTAACCCTTGTTTTATAACTACCATCAGCTTGTTTTGCTGCTGTATACCAAATAATATCATCTTGACCACCTTGCGTTGACCAAACAGGTACTTTAACAGCTTTCAGCTGACCTGGATTTGACACATTAGTTACCAAAACATCAAATCCTGCAGCAGATTGATTCACAATTTGTAAATCACCTGATAAAGTTCCTTCAGGAACAGTCGTTTTTGTTCCCAAAACTGCTTGTAAATGACCATCTGATTCTACATAATAGAGATGAATGTTGTAATCTCCGCGTTCATAATTGTGATCTGACAATTTCACATTGACTTTATAAGTATCGTCGTTTTGTTTGATGCCATCATACCAGATGATATCATCTTGATCATTTTTGACAGTCCAGATTGGAACTTTCACAGCTGTAATACCTTGGGAATCAGAAACATTTGTCACAAGGACTTCAAATCCTTGGCTTGTCACATTTTGAAAATTAATTGAACCAGATAATTTTTGAACAACTTCAGGCGTTAATTTAGCAATAGCCGCATAACGACGTTGCCCTGAATAAGAATTGTAAGAAATCCATTGATAACCATCTTGTGTTAAAACTTGGTCATAAAAGACACGATCACCAGCATTAGCATAAAAAGCAACTGGCGCAGAAGCTTTGGCTTCGTTTTTAACCTCTGTCTTTTGCGTATAAGCATAGTAACCTTGACTTGGTAAATTCTTTTGAGTTTTAACTGTTACTTTTGATTCTTTAACAAATGATTTTTGATTTTCCTGAGTTTCTTTTGCTAAAGCAGTCGCATCAATCGTAACAGTTTCCATCGGTTCTGTTGACTCTGGAGTAGCCTCATTTGTAGCAGCGCTTTCCTCATTTTGTTTTTCTTCGGAAGCTTTCTGATCAGTCACTTGTTCATCATTAGCTGCTACTTGATTTTGAGTATCAGCTAAACTGCTCTCTTTAGTATCATTTTCCTGACTTAGCTTTGAAGTATCTTCTCCTATTTTTTCTTCTTGGCTATCACTTGTCACAACTTGATGTTCATCGGATGCATTATCTGAATTTGCCACTTGTACCTGTGAAATAGCGTCCGCTTGTACAGAATCATCAGCAGCTACGCCTTGTCCTCCCATAAACAAAACACTGGCAATCAAAACAGATGCCACACCGACACTGTATTTACGAATTGAAAAACGTTGCTTCGTTTGATTAAATAAACCTTTTTTCATAATATCTTTCCCCTTTGATTTAAAAACATTTCCCAAAAACTTGCTTATAACCGATAATTGTTACAAATAAATTACATCAATATTTCTAAAAGAAACTTTTGATTCACTTTTGAAAACCACCAGTTTTTAGCGTTTTATCAATCATTTCGTAACTATTATCATCCTAGAATCGGCCAATTCTGCTCATATTATAGAGTAGTTTTTTACATAAGTCAACGCAAAACTGTAATATTTGTAATATTTTTGAAATATTTTATTTTTTAGACTTTCACATACAAAAAACGCACTGTCTTTCAACGATGCGTTTTACGAGTTATTCTGATAATTGTTTCATGACTTTTGGTAGAGCTGCACTGATGGTAGTCGGCAAAACAACATAAGCTTCTTTACTAAGCTGATCAGCAATATAAGAATGCAAATAAGTCGCAACTGCTACACTATCAAAATAGTTTTTTCTAAATTGTGCTACAAAACCAGCAATCATACCACAAAGTGTATCTCCCATACCACCAGTTGCTTGATATGGGCCTCCTACTGTAAACTCAGCAAGCAGTTGGTCTTGAAAAATTTGCGTGCGATGACTTTTTGCAACCAGGATTGTTTCCTTTGGAAAGTTTTCAAGAGCTTTGCGAGTATTGTCCACTGTTTGTTCTGAAATAGCTAACCCTGATAATCTTTCCCATTCTTTCTGATGTGGTGTTAAAACTAAATGGTCTGTGTTAAAAGAAAGTGGCATAGTTTTAGCAAGCAAATTTAAAGCAGAACCGTCAATAATCAGACTCTGATGCTCTGACACCTTCTCAAGTACTTGCTTAAACACTCTGCTAGCTTTGCTATTTTCGCTTAAACCAGGACCAACCAAAACCACATCTGCTTTTATCAAATTTTCCTCAAAAAGCTCTTTATCTTCACAATCAAAAGCCATAGTTTCTGGAAGATGAGCGTGCAAAGCTGTAATATTGTCACGCTCTGTAGCTACTGTAACAAGACCAGCTCCGCTCTTGACACAGGCCAAAGCTGACATAATAATAGCACCGCCATAAGGGTAAAATCCACCAATCAAAAGTACACGTCCATACGTTCCCTTATGAGAATTAGCCTGACGTTTGGTAACAACTTGACGCGCTAACTGTTCATCAATAATCATGCTTTCACACTTCTAAGAGCTGATTGATAGGTTTGCTCCATAAGCATCGTAATTGTCATCGGTCCAACACCTCCAGGGACTGGAGTGATGAGACTAGCTACAGGTTCTACTTCATCGAATTTAACGTCACCAATTAACTTGCCATTTTCATCACGGTTCATGCCGACATCGATAACCACAGCACCTTCTTTGACAAATTCCTTAGTCACAAAATGTCCTTGCCCAATAGCCACAATCAAAACATCTGCTTGTTTGGTTACACGCGCTAAATCACGTGTTCGTGAGTGTGCTAAGGTTACTGTTGCATTTTTATCAAGCAACAACTGAGCCATTGGTTTTCCAACGATATTTGAGCGTCCGATGATAACTGCAGTTTTACCTTCTAAATCGACTTCATAAGCGCGCAACAACTCCATAATACCAGCTGGTGTACATGGCACCATCACAGGTCGACCATTCCAAAGATGACCAGTATTGATTGGATGGAAACCATCCACATCTTTTTTAGGATCAATTGCCAGAATCACACGTTTATCGTTGATATGAGCAGGAAGCGGCAATTGCACCAAAATACCGTGGAAACGATCATCGTTATTATATTGCTCAATAACTTGAATCAATTCTTCTTCACTTGTTGATTCAGACAAACGAACTGTTTCGCTCAAAAATCCAGCTTTCTTTGCCGAACGCTCCTTATTTCGTACATAAACTTGGCTAGCCGGATCATCACCAACCAAAATAACCACCAAACCAGGCACAATACCAGCTTCAGCTTTTAATTTTTCAACCTTCTCAACTAGTTCATTTTGCATTTTAGCAGCTAAAGCTTTTCCATCTATAAGTGTTGCCATGAAATTCTCCTGAAAATATATTTCTTTTATTATACCAGAAAGCGACTTCATAATAAAATATTTTTTAATGAATTATCAGAATATTCTATAAAAAATACAATAAAAAGAAATACCTGCTCAGCCGAGCAAGTATTCTTCTGTTATTTCATTTTCACACTTTTATGTTGGCTATCTTTTACAGGACAAGAACAATTGCAATCACCACAAGAGCCTTTACCCTTGATGAAACTACGTAAGCCCATAAAGACAGCAAATGCAATTAGCAATGCAATAATAATAGTCGCCATAAAAATTATTCTCCAACTTTTTCTAGATTATCTAATGTAATCACTTCTTCTTTTTCTTGTGCTGGTTTTCTAACGATAAAGTAAATAATCGCAATGAACAATGCCAAAGCAACAATTGTCCAGAAGTTCACACCTTTTCCATAGAAAAGAACAAGACCAAATTGATAGATAATCAAACTAACAACATAAGCAAGACCTGTTTGGAAACCAATAGCTCCAAGTGTCCACTTAGTATCACCCATTTCACGTTTGATTGCTCCCATTGCAGCAAAACATGGTGCGCAAAGGAGGTTGAAAATCAAGAATGAGAAGGCTGCAAGTGATGTATAATCCAATTGCAAAGCATGGTACAAACCATGAGTTGTACTATCATTATACAAAATACCAAAAGTACCGACAACAGCTTCTTTAGCAGCAAGACCTGTTGCTGCAGCAACTGTAGCCTTCCAGTTACCAAATCCAAGTGGTTCAAAGAGCCAAGAAATCAATTTACCAAGTGAAGCCAAGATAGAATGATCAGTATCAACCGCTTGGAAAGTGAAATTATATGTAGACATGAACCAAATAATAACTGTCAAACTAAAGATAACTGTACCTGCGCGTTTAACAAAGCTGAGAGCTTTTCCAAAAGCATAACGAAGAACACTCATCATTTTTGGCATGTGATAAGCTGGTAATTCCATGATAAACGGACTAACATAACTTCCAAGTAATTTTGTTTTCTTAAGAGCAATACCTGAAAGAATAATAGTAATAACGCCGATGAAGTATGTTGATGGCGCAACAAATGGATTATCTGGGAAGAAAGCACCTGCAATCAAGGCGATAATAGCTAATTTAGCAGAACATGGCATAAATGTCGCTGTCATGATTGTGATACGACGGTCACGTTCATTTTCAATGGTACGACTTGCCATAACCGCTGGCACACCACATCCAGTAGCAATCAACATTGGAATGAATGATTTACCTGACAAACCAAAACGTCTGAAGACACGGTCCATGACAAAAGCGATACGACTCATGTAACCAATATCTTCCAAAATTCCTAAACAGATGAATAAAACAAAGATTTGTGGCAAAAATCCAAGAACTGTACCAACACCAGCTACGATACCATCAATGATAAGAGATTCAAGCCAACCAGAAACATGAAGAGCATCAAGTCCAGATTGAACCCAACCAGGTACCAATTCACCAAAGAGCACATCATTAACCCAGTCAGTACCCATTGTACCAACAGTTTGAATTGAAAGATAGTAAACCAAGAACATAGCTACTGCAAAAATTGGCAAAGCCAAGATACGGTTTGTAACAATTCGGTCAATCTTATCAGAAGCTGTCATCTTGAAATCGCTAGTTTGGTTTTGAGCCATTTTAGCAACTTTTTCAATAAAGGCATAACGCTCATTGATAACGATAGATTCAGAATCCTCTGTAAAGATTTCTTCTGTAATCTTAATCACTTGGTTAATTTCACCTTTTTGGAAATCAGACAAAGTAATTTCTTCTTGTACCAAAGTGTCACGTTCAAATAATTTAATGGCATAAAAACGTGCTGAACGTTCTGGAACAACATCTCCCAGAATATCAATAATTTGTTTGATAGCAGCTTCAAACTGATTGCTGTAAGTTGGGAACTGAATAAGATCAGTACTAGCTTTTGTCGTATTAGCTGCTTTTTTGATAGCTTTATCAACACCAGTATTTTTAATCGCACTTGTTGAAATAACTGGCACACCCAATTGATAAGAAAGTTTATCAATGTTAATTGTTTTTCCTTGAGCTTTCAAAGTATCACTCATATTAAGAGCAACAGTTACAGGAATTCCTGTTTCAATCAATTGAGTAGTCAAGTAAAGATTACGTTCCAAGTTTGTCGCATCAACAACGTTAAGAATGCTGTCAGCATCATTACTCAATAAATAATCACGCGCAACTTTTTCTTCAGGCGTGTAAGGTGACATTGAATATATCCCTGGTAAATCTTGGACTTTCCAATCAGCGTGTTTTTTGACTGTTCCGCTTTTACGCTCAACCGTAACACCAGGCCAGTTACCAACACGTTGACTTGTTCCTGTCAATAAGTTAAATAGACTTGTTTTACCACTATTCGGATTACCGATTAAGGCTATCTCTGTCATTTTTCCTCCTCGCTATCTACTTTAACGACACTAATCATTTGCGCTTCAGACTTACGAAGTGTCAATTCGTAACCGCGTAAACTAATTTCAATTGGGTCTCCTAAAGGAGCAACTTTACGCAAGTAAACTTTTGTGTGACGTGTCAAGCCCATATCCATAAGGCGACGTTTAGCTTCATTCATTGCATAAATACCGTCAACGTAAGCATACTCACCAACTTTTAGTTCTGAAAGAGGAAGTGATAAAAGAGCACCTTCTTCTTCTGTGACATCAATTTGACTTAAAATCGATTGATCAAAAGCCAAACGGCTTGATTTAAGCATAACAATCGCACTAGTTGGCGTTTTAGAAATCACTTTAAGTGAGGCACCAACCTTTAGCCCCAAATCTGACAAGTGTCTAACACTCTCATCAGGTAAATTAATACTGACAATAGTGTAAGGAATACCAACTTTCGCATTCTGCAAAATCAAATTTCTTGACCTCCCCAATTTTTTTTGATAAAATATTTAATCTTCCGTCCGAATCATTATATCATAAAGATGAAAGAAAAAAAAACATAAAAATTAATTTTTTCTTTATTTATACACTAATTAGAATCATTCTAAATAAATATAATTATTATTTATAATCGTTATAATATAGCCGTTTTCACAACCTTTTCAACAACTTTCTAACTCTTAAAAATAACTAAAGCATAAAAATTAAGTGTACTTAATGTATAAAAATAGCCATAAAACTTTTATTTTTCTCTCATTTTTAAGAGGGGTTAATTTTATATTCTTTATAATCAAAAAACCTCAGCTGAGTTTTTAGACTCAACTGAGGTATTTTTTACTATAAAACTTTACTCAAGAAATCTTTTGTACGAGCTTCTTTGGTTTGTTCAAAAACTTCTTCTGGCGTTCCTTGTTCAACAATGACACCTCCGTCCATGAAGATAACACGGTCAGCTACTTCACGTGCAAATCCCATTTCATGGGTAACAATCGCCATTGTCATCCCAGATTTCGCCAAATCTTGCATAACACCAAGCACTTCACCAACCATTTCTGGGTCAAGCGCTGATGTAGGTTCGTCAAAGAGCAAGACATCTGGATCCATAGCAAGTCCACGCGCAATCGCAATACGTTGTTGTTGACCACCTGACAAACTAGCTGGATAAGCATTTGCTTTGTCGCGAAGCCCAACTTTATCTAGCAAATCATAGGCTTTTGCTTCTGCTTCTGCCTTAGCTATACCTTTTGTCTTAATTGGTGACAAAGTAATATTTTCAAGAACTGTCATATTTGGGAAAAGATTAAATTGTTGGAAAACCATTCCCATTTTTTCACGCATTTTGAAAATGTCGTTCTTCTTATCTGTAATATCAACACCTTCAAAGGTAATCACACCTTTCGTAGGTGTTTCAAGCAAATTCATTGTACGAAGGAAAGTTGATTTTCCTGATCCAGAAGGTCCGATGATAACAACAACTTCACCAGCTTTAATATCAAGATCAATTCCTTTTAATACTTCATTTTTACCGAAATACTTATGAAGTCCCTTAATTGAAATAAGTGTTTCTGACATTAGTTGTTACCTCCATTTCCCATACGTTTTTCAAGTCGTTTTACTAAAAATGACATTACAGTGGTTACCATGAGGTAATAGAAAGCAGCAAACAACAATGGCGTGATTGGTAGATAAGTAGCTGTTACGACTGATTGTGCACCATTCCACAATTCCATAACACCGATTGTTTGAAGAAGTGAACTATCTTTAATAATCGTGATAAACTCGTTACCAAGGGCAGGTAAGATATTTTTTAGTGCTTGTGGCAAGATAACGTAACGCATAGCATTTACAGGACGAATTCCTAGTGAATAAGCTGCTTCAAGTTGACCTTCTGGCACAGCTTCGATACCCGCACGAACAATTTCAGAAATATATGCACCACTGTTTAGTGAAATAATAATGATACCTGGAAGTAAACGTGAGAAGTCAAGATCCAAAACACCAAAACCAACAATTGGTGCATTACTAAAATGCATCCAAGCAAAGGCAATCATGATTTGAACAACCATCGGAGTCCCACGAAAGACCCAAACATAAAAACTTGCAATCCAATTTAAAATTTTAATATTTGTACGTTTAACTAAAGCAACCAAGATACCAATGATTGTCCCAAAAAAGACAACACATGCTGAAATCATAATGGTTACAAGGACACCATAGTTAAAATAAGCCCAATACTTTGGTAAAAATGAAAAATCCATTTGTGTCTCCTATAAGCAATAATCAATTAATTATAACATATGTTGAATAAAAATACCAACCATTCAAGAAGCTGTAAACTAGCGTAAAAGATTGATACAACAACATCTATGATACTTCGCTTAAAAGCAAATAAAAATAAAAAGCCTAGGAATACCTAGACTCTTATCAATTCAAAATAGCAATATAAGAAAGCATAGAAACCACACTTCAAAATAGGATGGAAAGGACTTTATATCTAACAATGTCCTTTGCCCTTATACTGTGTCTGAATTTTTCTTTATCTTAGTAAAGAAGGTCGTAAATTTCCATTGCGATCAAATCAATGCTGTCAAATGAGTAAGACTCACGTGCTTCAACATCACGCAAAGTGAAAACTGGACCATTTTCAGGGTCATTGCTGAAAGACACTTCTGCCACAACGACACCATCACGTTCAAAATTACGTTTAAGATTGCTACCATCAGTCGTCATTAATTCAAGACGGTTGATAATTCTCACCAAATGTGATTCCATGACTATTCTCCTCTTCGTTTATTGTCTTTACTATTTTAACATAATTTCTACTAAACAAACAACAATGGAGTGCATTTTCTCACATTTATAACAATTTCTCGTCAAAAAAGAACGCCTTTAAATTTCATTAAGAGAATTATACATGATAGCCTTGATAGAATGCATACGGTTTTCTGCTTCTTGGAAGATAACTGTGCTGTATTTTTGGAAGACTTCATCAGTAATTTCAAGTTCAGCTAAACCATATTTTTCATAGATTTCTTGACCAATTTCAGTATTCAAATCATGGAAAGCTGGTAAGCAATGCATGACAATAACATCTGGATTTCCTGTCTTTTCAACTAAATCAGCATTAATTTGATAAGGTAACAAAAGATCAATACGTTCTTTAAAATCAACTTTTTCACCCATTGACACCCAAACATCTGTATACAGCATATCAACACCTTTAACAGCATCAAGGTCATCCGTAATGGTCAACTCAGCTCCATTATTGTGTTGTTCAGCAATTTCGATGATTTCTTTTTCAGGTTGCAAACTGTTTGGAGCAATAATTTTAACATTAACACCAAGAATAGCTGACGTCACTAGCAAAGAGTTGGCCATATTGTTACGTCCATCACCGACATAAGCAATAGTAAGGCCTTCAAGTTTTCCAAAGACTTCTTTTAATGTCATAAAGTCAGCAATCATCTGAGTTGGATGCCAAGTATCAGTCAAGCCATTCCAGACAGGCACACCAGAGAATTCTGCCAAAGCTTCCACATCCTCTTGTTTGAAACCACGGTATTCAATACCATCAAACATTGAGCCTAGAACTTTTGCTGTATCAATAACTGATTCTTTTTTGCCAAGTTGAATTTCACTGCTACCAAGATAAGTTACATTCATTCCCAAATCTTGTCCAGCAACTGTAAAAGCAGAGCGTGTTCTTGTACTTGTCTTTTCAAAAATAAGTGCGATATTGAGATCTTCTAAATATTTATGAGTTATTTTTTTCTTTTTTAAATCTTTAAATTTCAATCCTAAATCAATTAGATTAACAAGCTCATCCTTAGTAAAATCAATCTCTTTCAAAAACGAATTATTAAAAACCATACGCTAATCCATCCTTTTCTCCTTGAATAATATACTTAATTTTAGCATAATTATACACTTTGTCAAGCCTATTTTGAATAAAAATAAATTTTATTTCTTATTGTGTCATTTATAATTGAAACGAAGAATTGGACGAATACCGTGAATAAGAGATTAACCGAATTGGAAATAAATTATTTATTTCTTTACTTCTCTTTGAATTTTTGGCAACGTTCTTAGCAATCTTATTCAGCGATAAAGGAACCGTACCTCTTCTGATTTACCTCTACTGCAATGCCTTTATCATTATCTTTGTCACGCCAATTCTTATCATGACAATGCTGACCAATAGAGACTTACAGGGACCTCTTGAAGTCCCTAGAGATAAGCTTGAGAAAGAGCGTCAAAAAGCTAAGAAAAAAGGCTGGCTTAGTGGAGTTATTTTTGCCATTTTTATGCTTGTTTTTAACATGTTTAGCAAATGGCAAGAAGGTGAAAATCCTTTTGAAATCTTGTTCAATCCTCTCTTCTTAAGTATCTTCATTTTTTCTGGTTTTATCTTTGGAGCTATTATGGGGTCTATGGCTGCTAGTCAAATTGACCCTGAAAAAAAATTAGCACTCTTTTTATAAGAGTGCTAATTTTTTAATGCTTTTTACTTGATTTCCTAATAGCTAGTGCTATAATGGAAGTATGAAATCTGACTATCTTTGACCTTTAGTCTTTTAGTCAGACATTACGAAAGGAGGGTATTTTATATGCTCTGTCAAAATTGTCATTTAAATGAATCTACCATTCACCTGTATACAAATGTCAATGGGCAGCAAAGACAAATTGATTTGTGCCAAAACTGCTATCAAATCATGAAAACTGACCCAAATAATGCTATCTTAGGAGGATTAGGAGGTAATCCTCAAACTTCTTCAAACCAAACTAACCAATCAACGAATCCTTTTGATGATTTCTTTAACAATCTTAGTGGCTTCCCAGCATTTGGTAGCCAAGGATTCCAAAATACTCCTCCAACTCAATCTGGTGGAGGCAATAATAACGGACGCGGTGGCAATGGCAACAACAATTTCCGCCCAAACGGACCAGCACAGCAAGAGCCTAAGGGCTTGCTAGAAGAATTTGGTATCAATGTTACTGATATCGCACGTCGTGGTGATATCGACCCTGTCATCGGACGTGATTCTGAAATTGTACGCGTTATCGAAATTCTTAACCGCCGTACAAAGAACAATCCTGTCCTTATCGGTGAACCTGGTGTCGGTAAAACTGCCGTTGTTGAAGGTTTGGCCCAAAAAATCGTTGACGGAAATGTTCCGCAAAAACTTCAAAATAAACAAGTTATCCGTCTCGATGTTGTCAGTCTTGTTCAAGGTACTGGAATTCGCGGACAATTCGAAGAACGTATGCAAAAACTCATGGAAGAAATCCGTGAACGTAAAGATGTTATCCTCTTCATCGATGAAATCCATGAAATCGTTGGTGCTGGTAACGCCGGAGATGGCAACATGGATGCCGGTAACATTTTGAAACCAGCTCTTGCTCGTGGAGAACTTCAATTAGTCGGTGCTACTACTCTTAACGAATACCGTATCATCGAAAAAGATGCTGCACTTGAACGCCGTATGCAACCCGTTAAAGTTGACGAACCAAGCGTTGAAGAAACAATCACTATTCTTCGCGGTATCCAAAAGAAATATGAAGATTACCATCACGTAAAATACAGCGACGATGCTATCGAAGCTGCAGCTAATCTGTCAAACCGTTACATCCAAGATCGTTTCCTTCCAGATAAAGCCATTGATTTACTAGATGAAGCCGGTTCTAAGATGAACTTGACACTCAACTTTGTTGATCCAAAAGAAATTGACAAACGTTTGGTTCAAGCCGAAAACCTAAAAACTCAAGCTACTCGTGAAGAAGATTATGAACGCGCAGCTTATTTCCGAGATCAAATTGCTAAATACAAGGAAATGCAAAAACAAACCATCAACGAAGATGACATTCCAGTAATTACTGAAAAAACCATTGAAGCTATCGTTGAAGAAAAAACAAATATTCCTGTTGGTGATTTGAAAGAAAAAGAACAATCACAATTAATTCACCTTGCTGATGACTTGAAAGAACACGTTATTGGTCAAGATGAAGCTGTCGATAAGATTGCTAAAGCTATCCGTCGTAACCGTGTTGGTCTTGGTACACCAAATCGACCAATTGGTTCATTCCTCTTTGTCGGACCAACTGGTGTTGGTAAAACAGAATTGTCTAAACAGCTAGCTATTGAACTTTTTGGTTCAGCAGATAGCATGATTCGCTTTGACATGTCTGAATACATGGAAAAACACGCTGTCGCTAAACTTGTTGGTGCCCCTCCAGGATATGTTGGTTACGAAGAAGCTGGTCAGTTGACTGAAAAAGTTCGTCGTAATCCATACTCACTCATTCTTCTTGACGAAGTTGAAAAAGCACATCCTGACGTTATGCACATGTTCTTGCAAGTTCTTGATGATGGTCGCTTGACTGACGGTCAAGGACGTACCGTAAGCTTTAAAGATACTATTATCATCATGACATCTAATGCTGGTACTGGTAAAACAGAAGCTTCAGTTGGTTTCGGTGCTGCACGCGAAGGACGTACTAATTCTGTTCTTGGACAACTTGGTGACTTCTTCAGTCCTGAATTCATGAACCGTTTTGATGGTATTATTGAATTTAAGGCATTAAGCAAAGATAACCTCCTTCATATCGTTAACCTTATGCTTGACGATGTCAATAACCGTTTAGCAACTAACGATATTCATCTTGAAGTAACTGATAAAGTTAAAGAAAAACTTGTCGACCTTGGTTACGATCCTAAGATGGGAGCTCGTCCATTACGTCGTACTATCCAAGATTATATCGAAGATGCTATTACCGACTTCTACCTTGAACACCCAACTGAAAAAGATTTGAAGGCAGTGATGACAAGTAACGGTAAAATTGTCATTAAATCAGCTAAAAAAGTTGAAAAAGAAGAAACTGTCTCAGCAGAATAATAAATTTAGCCTAGAAAATCAGATTTTCTAGGCTTTTTTATATCAACCAATTATCAAAATCAAAATATTCCGACAATTTTCTAGCAAAAGACAACTTTTTTTAGTATAATAACAACAATAGCCACTCTTACAAATCTACTTTAGAGATTAATCATTCCATCTCCACTCATTCGGACACTTGTTTTATAGGAGAATATTATGTCAAATCCAACTTTTGGTGAAAAACTTGATAATGTTGAATACAAGGCACGCTATGGAGTGTATGCTATCATTCCAAATGCGACTAAAGACCAAATCATTTTAGTTCAAGCCCCTAACGGCTCTTGGTTCCTACCAGGTGGAGAAATCGAGGCAGGTGAGGATCATTTTTCAGCTTTAAAACGAGAATTAATTGAAGAACTAGGCTTCTCTGCTGAACTAGGTTATTATTACGGACAAGCTGATGAGTACTTCTACTCACGCCACCGCAATACTTATTTTTATAATCCAGCTTATATTTATGAAGTAACTCATTTTGAAAAACTTGGTGACCCACTTGAAGATTTTAATAATTTAGCTTGGTTTTCAATTGATGAGGCCATCGTAAAATTAAAACGTGGTAGTCATAAATGGGGTGTTGATGCTTGGAAAAAAAATCATCATTAAAATTTCATATTCTAAGTTTTTCACCTAAAATAGTGTTATAATAATGGTAGAAAGTTCATAGGAGGAAATTTATGAGGTTAATCAACACAACAAGTAGTCATTCCGAGCTAGTCCGTAACCAGCTTCGTAACACGGACGCTAAACTCGTTGAGACCTACTCTGCAGGAAATACCGATGTTGTTTTCACACAAGCACCAAGTCACTACGAGCTGTTGATTTCAAACAAGTATCGTGCTATTAAAGACAGTGAAATTGAAGCCATTCGAGAATTTTTCCTCAAACGCAAAATTGACAAGTCAACCGTTCAATTAGATCAATTAAAAACACTACATACTGCTAATCTAATTGAAATTTCCTTCCCAACAGCTCTTTAATCAGGTTTTCATAACCTGATTTTTTATTTTCTTTACATACAAAAAACGAACTCAATATGAGTTCGTTTTTTATCATGCAAATTATGATATTATTTTGCTTTAACTTCAAAACCTTCTGCAACTGCTTCTGGGAAGTTTGCTTCAACGATTTCAGCACAGTGATCACAAATTGTAACACCGTATGAACGTTCTTTAGCTGTTGGATCAACACGACGGCAACGATCACAAACTTGTCCTTCAGCATGCGCTACTGTAAAGGCTACACCATCAAAGGCTACTGCATCGGCTGGTGCTGCTTCATCAGTAATAGTTAATTGTGATACGATCAACAATTGAGCAATATCGCTGTCAAGCGCTGTTAGAAGAGTTTTCACTTCTTCACCTGCGTAAATTGTCAAGTGAGCTTCTAATGATTTACCGATAACTTTAGCATTACGAGCTTCTTCCAATGCTTTTTGAGCTTGGTTACGAAGTGTCATGAAGGCATCCCATTCTTCAAGAATATTGTCTTGACCTTCAAAGACTTCAGCATCTGGTAATTCAGACAATTGAACAAATTCTTCTGGTTCAAATTCAAGGTATGACCAGATTTCTTCAGCTGTGTGTGGAAGAATTGGAGTCAACAATTTAGTGATTTTAACCAAGATATCGTAGAAGACTGTTTGCATTTGACGACGAGCAAGGTTATCTGCTGCTTCAATGTAAACAACATCTTTGGCAAAATCAAGATAGAAGGCTGACAAATCAACTGTGATGAAGTTAACAACTGCCTTGTAGATAGCCATGAAATCATAGTCTTCATAAGCTTTACGAATTGTTGCTACCAATTGGTTGAATTTAACAGTCATGTATTTATCAACTGAGCGCAAATCTTCGTAGGCAACAGCATCTTTATTTGGATTGAAATCTGTTGTGTTAGCAATCAAGAAACGAAGTGTGTTACGGATTTTACGGTAAGTTTCTGAAACTTGACCAAGAATTTCCATAGAAACACGAACGTCAGCGTCAGTATCCACTGAAGCTACCCACAAACGAAGGATTTCAGCACCGTATTGTTTAGCAACGTCGTTTGGTGAAATGATGTTACCTTTTGATTTAGACATTTTTTCACCTTTACCATCAAGAACGAATCCTTGAGAAAGCACTGCTTTGTAAGGAGCATGTCCATTGACAGCAACTGAAGTGATCAATGATGAGTTAAACCAACCACGGTATTGGTCAGAACCTTCAAGGTAAAGATCTGCTGGATATTCCAAACCTTCACGAGCATTCATAACACCGTTCCATGAAGAACCTGAATCGAACCATACGTCCATGATATCAGTTTCTTTAGTGAATTCACCATTTGGTGAACCTGGGTGAGTGAATCCTTCTGGAAGAAGATCTTTAGCATCACGTTCCCACCATACGATTGAACCAAATTCTTCGAACAAGTCAGCAACGTGGTCACTAACTTCTTTAGTCATGATTGCTGTACCATCTTCAGCGTAGAAGATTGGAAGTGGAACACCCCATGCACGTTGACGTGAGATAACCCAGTCACCACGGTCACGAATCATGTTGTAAAGACGAGTACGACCCCATTCAGGGTAGAATGTTGTACGATCAATTTCATCAAGGATATCTTGACGGAATTTAGAAACAGATGCAAACCATTGTGGAACTGCACGCCAGATGATAGGTTTTTTTGTACGCCAGTCAAATGGGTATGAGTGAGTGATAACTTCGCTAGCAAGCAAAAGATTACCAAGTTTTTCTTTAACAGTTGGAACTACTTTATCATAGAATTGACCTTGGAATTCAGGGCCAGCATTTTCCATCATGATACCGCGTTCGTCAACAGTAACGGCAACTTCAAGATTGTATTTAACACCTACGTTATAGTCATCTTCACCAAAACCAGGGGCAGTGTGGACAACACCAGTACCTGAATCAAGTGTAACGTGATCACCCAAGATAACAAGTTCATCTACTTCTGTATCCCATGGGTGTTCTGTAACGATGTATTCAAGTTCAGTACCTTTATGTTTTGCTACTACTTCAAATGATTCCCAACCGAATTTTTCAGCAAGACTATCCAAAAGTGCTTCAGCAACCACAAATTTACGATCATCGTTAGCAGGTTTAACAACAACATAATCCATATCAGGACCAACAGTCAAACCACGTGAAGCTGTTACTGTAAATGGAGTTGTTGTCCAAACAACGATGTATGTATCAGTATCAAGAACACCTTTACCATCTTTAACTTTGTTAGCATAGTAAAGTGATGTTGAATCAATATCGTGATATTCAATTTCTGCTTCGGCAAGGGCAGATTCAGATGACCATGACCAGTAGACAGGTTTTGCACCACGGTAGATGTATCCTTTATCAGCCATTGCACCAAATACGCGGATTTGTGCAGCTTCATATGCAGGAATAAGTGTTACATATGGATTTTCCCAATCCGCAGACACACCAAGACGTTTGAAGTCTTCACGTTGTTTATCTACTTGGCTAAGAGCATATTCACGACACATTTCAAGGTATTCAGTCAAAGGAATTTCTTTGCGTTTTACACCTTTTTTAGCCAATACTTGTTCAATTGGAAGTCCATGTGTATCCCAACCAGGAACATAAGGAGCACGGAAACCAGACATTGATTTTGAACGCACAATAATGTCTTTAGAAATTTTGTTCATGGCGTGACCAACGTGGATGTTACCATTAGCATATGGAGGTCCATCGTGGAGGTTAAATGAAGGTTTTCCTTCGTTTAATTGTTGACGTTTAGCATAGATGTCTGCTTCTTCCCATTCCTTTTGCCATTTAGGCTCTTTATTTGGGAGTCCAGCACGCATTGGAAAAGCAGTTTTTCCAAGATTAAGCGTTTCTTTTAATTTCATGACTACTCCTTATAGTAAATAATATTCAACTGCCTATGATGAATCATCGACAGAAAAATGACAATTTTTAAATGGTAAAACAAAACGAGCTCTCGCCTCAATAAGGACGAAAGCTCGTGGTACCACCTTAGTTTAGAAATTTAGCTACACTAAATAATAGGGTAGAAATCTAAATTTCCCTCTGTAACTCGTAAGGTGAGTTTATCCCTTTTATCCTACTTTATTCAGATAAAATCTTAGAAAAGGATAATTGATATCCCAGTGATTGCAGACCTCGCACCATCGTCCGCTCGCTGTAAATATAGCATATCAATCGCGTTTTTCTTATTCTTCAATATTTAGTTTAAATGTTTGTGTTTCGTTAAGGTTGATGTCGTCATCATCAATAACAGGAAGTTTTTGTGTTTCTTCAAGGTGTTTATTTCCTGCTTCAACACGGCGTTGCAATTCTTCCATTTCTTCTGGAGTGAATTGACGTGTAGCATCCATTGACAATTCGTCATCAGTTTCAGGCATTTCTTCTTCCAAAACTTTTTCAACAACTTCACGGAAAGCTGCATCAGAATTTTGGAGGTAAACAGCAGTTGGTTGCAACAACTCTGCCCATTCTGGTGAATTTGTCAAACCAAGTTGGCCTTCGATAGCAGCAACCAAACGTTGATGGAAGACACGTGTTTGACGTTTCAAATCTTCAGTTTCAACCGCAACACGTTTAGCTTCATCAGTTGCATCACGCAAAATTTGGTTTGCTTTTGATTTTGCTTCATCAATAAGATGTTGCGCATCGTAATTTGCTTTGCTAACAAGATTAGCAGCTTCATCATTAGCTGAAGTTTTTACTTTTTCAGCAGTTTCTTGAGCAAGAATAACAGATTGGCTCAAAGATTCTTTCATTTCATCGAAGTAAGCAAGCTTATCTTCCAAATCTTTAATTCTGTTTTCTTGTTCATGGTTACGACGAACCAAATCTTCGTAATCATCTACAACGATATCAAGAAATTCATTAACTTCTTCTTCGTCATATCCACGAAATTTTAATTTAAATGTTTTATCTTTAATATCAAGTGCTGTAAGTGCCATTGATTTCTCCTTATTTGTGTATCATCTTATCTACGGTCAATTTATATTTCCCATTCTTGGTAAGCCCATTCTCACTTAGAATTGAAAAACGACCAAATCCTCTAACACTAATCAAATCTCCAACTTGAAGCATTTCTGAAGTTCTATCAAGTGTTTGATAATTAAGTTTTACCTTCTCAGCATTAATAAGCTGAATCGCTTGACTTCGCGAAAGCTTCAAAACTGTTGCTAGAACTTTATCCAAACGCATACTTGAAACCATGATATCAAGTTGATGTGATTCTTTTTCACCAGTAATCAAATGATCAAGTGAAACTTCTTTTAGGCTCACGCTCGCTTTAGCAATCTTAGTCACATTAGCTCTAAAATAATCAACCATATTTTTAGTGACTAAGAGCTGTGCGTAGCCAGTTTCAACTAAAATATCTCCAATAATCGTACGCTTTACCCCAAGTTTGTGAAGTAAAGTTCCCATTATCTGAGCATGAGTCAATTGATTAAATTTGGAATTATAATTCACTTCTAGCAGTGCTAATTCAAAATCTTTCAAATCCAACTCATAATAATCAGGAGCAATCAGTATACGTGCGTACTCTGCTGGATAATAATCACTTGAAACAAAGTAGCGCGAATCTCGATTTCCAAGAATACTTTTAGCAATCTCAATTTGCCGAGGATTTAGAAAATCTGTTAATGAATAAGCGTATGTCTCTTCCACCCTCTGAGCAACATCATCCATTTTTTCAATGAACTCATACTCATCAGGTCTAAAATGTTGATAAATTCCTTTTTTCATCGAACTAATAACATAATGAGAATACGACTTAGTAGATTCAAGGCAATAACTGCAGCCCAAATCGTAAAGTCTAATCCCATAAATTGAAGATTTAAACGTTGGAAAGGTTTAATGACTGGTTCAACTACTTGAACCAGTAGACGACCCAAACCAGTGTTGTAGGCGCCTGGGAACCACGATAGAAGCGCATACGCAATTAGCAGATAAGAGTAAAATTGAATGGTTTTTAATAGTACAATTAATACAAAAATCATATATTAGCGTCTCTTCATGTCAAAGTCGAATCCGACATCTTGTCCTGCATTTGGGATTGGAAGTTCCTCGAGATTGACGATGACATTTGATGGAGTCAACAAATACATTGAACTACCAACTTTTTGAAGACTTCCATAAAGAACTTTACTTGCACCATCAATAAAATCAAGACAACGACGTGCTTGTGCATCAAGCATATATTGGAAATCAATCAAAATACATTCATTAACAATCAATAAATCAACGATTTCTTGAGCATCCTCGTATTTACGTGGGTATTTCAAAGCAATAGTCGTTGTCGTTTGATTGTTACGAACTTGCAATTGTTCTTCACGACGTTGATTCAATGAATGAACGTGTTGATTTTCATCAACTGCTCGTCTTTGTTGAGGTTGTACGCGTTGGCGAACAGCTCCACCAGCCTGAACTTGTTGAGCACGTGCAGACGAATATTGCTGCTCTACTCTTCTAGGGGCTTGCTGTGGCTTTGCCTCAACTTGTTGTTGAATTCGAGGTTGCTGAACCTCTTCCTCAACAGTTTCTTCAACATCACTTACCTCATCAGTATCGAAATAAGAGATTAGTTTGTCAAATTTATCTTTAAAAGCCATGTTTTTCTCCCGTTATTTAAAGAATGATGAACCAATTCTGACAAAAGTTGCCCCATTGCGAATAGCAATTGGGAAATCACCACTCATCCCCATACTTAATTCTGTAAAAGGCATATGAGGTAATTGTCGTGCATGCAATTCTTGTCTAAGCTGATCGGCTTTTCCAAAAATGTCATCAATTTCACCTTCAGAGGCATTCTTAGGCGCCATCGTCATCAATCCTACAATTTCCACTTTATCAAAGTCAGAGATTTTGGCTAAAGCTTCATCAATTTCTGAAACTTTAAAGCCATGTTTGCTCTCTTCTTCGGAAATATTAATCTGTAGGAAGCATTTAATGGGATGCTCTGCTCTTTTCTGGAATTCAGCAGCTAATTTAACAGAATCTAAAGCGTGAAAGTAATCAACATAATTAATTACATTTTTTACTTTACGACGCTGAAGTGTACCAATCAGGTGCCATGTTAAATTTCTATCTTTTAACGCTTCATACTTATCCAGAAACATATCGACCCTATTTTCACCAATATGTTCAATACCTGTGTCAATAAGACGAGCAGCAACACCACTATCAACATACTTCGTCACAGCAATAATTTTGACACTTTCTTGTGAACGATTGGCTGCTTTTGTTGCTTGCGCAACCTGTTCAAAAACAAGGTCTTTATTTTTTTGAAAATCGGTCATTAACGATTTTTAAAGAATGGTGGTGTTTCAAGTTCATCATCAGCATCTTCGTTTGCTGTGAATGTTGACATAGTTAATTTACTATCTAACTCACCTTCAGTTGGACGTGCGATGTTATCGCGACGAAGATCCCAATTTCCAAATGAATTATCTTTTTGTTGTGATTGGTTAGCTGTTGGTTGTTGTGAAGCTGGCATTGCGTGGTTTTCGCTCATATCGTAGTCAAAGTTTGAACGACGTTCAAATGTTGTTTGACTAGGTTGTTGAGCACGTTCTGAAGCATATTGTGCGCCTGCTGCTTGTTGTGCATTGTTTTTAGCAAATGAACGAGTTGGTTGTGTACGGAAACCAGCTGCTTGTTCAGCACGATCTTGATGAACACCAGTAGCAACTACAGTTACGCGGATTTCATCTTTCATTGTGTCATCAATAGATGTACCAAGCCAAATGTTAACGCCTTTACCAGCTGCTTGACTGATGATTTCTGAAGCTTCTTCTGCTTCAGTAAGAGTCATATCAAGACCACCAGTTACGTTAACGATAACATCTTCAGCACCATCGATTGTTGTTTCAAGAAGTGGAGAGAAGATTGCTTTACGAGCTGCTTCAGTAATACGTTCTTCACCAGAACCAATACCGATACCCATAAGAGCATTACCTTTATTAGCCATAACTGTTTTAACATCGGCAAAGTCAAGGTTGATAAGACCTGGATTTGTAATCAAATCAGTGATACCTTGAACACCTTGACGGAGAACGTTATCAGCTTCGCTAAGAGCTTCAAGAAGTGGAGTTTTCTTATCAACGATTTCAAGAAGGTTGTTGTTTGAGATGATAAGTAATGTATCAACTTGTTCACGAAGTTCTTGAATACCTTCTGCTGCAAAGTTCCCACGTTTGTTACCTTCAAAACCGAATGGACGTGTTACAACTGCAACTGTAAGAGCTCCTAGACTTTTTGCGATACGTGCGATAACTGGTGCAGCACCTGTACCAGATCCACCACCCATACCAGCAGTGATGAAGACCATATCAGCACCTGTAAGAGCTTCTGTCAATACTTCTTCGCTTTCTTCGGCAGCTTTACGACCAACCTCAGGTTGTCCTCCAGCACCGAGTCCACGAGTTAATTTAGGGCCTAACTGAATAACAGTTTCAGCTTTTGAAGAGCTCAATGCTTGGATATCAGTGTTTGCTGCGATAAATTCAACACCAGCAACACCTTCATCAATCATACGGTTGATGGCGTTACCTCCGCCACCACCGACACCAATAACTTTAATAACTGCACCTTGTACTGATGCTGTGTCAAATGAAAATGCCATTTTTATTCCTCACTTATTGTTTAGTCAAACATACTTCCGAAAATACCACGAACACGTTCACTAAGTTTTGATTTTGGTTCTTCGTGTCTTTGTACCGGTTGAACTGGAGCTGGTTGTGGTACCATGTTTTCGTTAACTGGCACAGCTGGTTCATTATTGTACGCAACTCGTGGTTGTACTTGTAGCTGTGGTTCGAAATCAACTGGCTTACGACGAAGCAATTCTTCACCAGATACCGCACGTTGAGCAATAACATCAACTTCACTCATTGTACCAACGTATTCAACTAAGCTAATAACGTTAGCAAACATTGGGTTACGGATACCAACTTGATTTGGAACATGGAGTTTGACAGTTGTTCCAAAGATTTCTTGAGCAACTTCAACCACACCTGGCATAATTGCTCCACCACCAACAAGAATAATTCCTCCAGGTAGGTCAAGTAGACGTCCACGTTCTAAATCTTGTTTAACACGATCTAGAATGTGACGAACGCGTGCAGAAATGATTTCTGACAAGTAGCGTTCACTAACTGAAATTGGTGATTCACTACCAACAACATCAACTTGAACAGTTTCTGAAAGGCTTGCTTCTTCTAAGTTTGCTTGACCAAAGTTAAATTTAAGGGCTTCAGCAATTTCCATAGAAGTTTTCAAGACTTTTGAAATGTCTTTAGTGACATATTCGCCACCTTCCGGGTAGATGTTTGTGTATTGTAATTCTTGTGCTCGCATAGAGGCAACAGTTGTTTGACCACCACCCATATCAATCACAGTAGCACCAAATTCACGTTCACCTTCGTTAAGCACTGATTTTGCTAAAGCAAGTGGTGAAATAATAACATTTTCAACACTGATACCAGCACGTTCTACTGTTTTACGAAGGTTATGAAGAATTGTTGTTGGTCCAGTATAAATCAAACCACGCATTTCCAAGCGAATCCCCATCATACCACGTGGATCACGAATACCTTGGAAACCATCAACGATAAATTCTTCTGGAATCAAAGAGATAACTTCACGTTCTGGAGTGATACTCTTTGTTAATGCTGATTTAACGACGCTATCAACGTCTTCATCTTTAATTTCCTTTGATTCACTAGGAACCGGAATCATACCTTGAGTCGGTTCGATTTGAAGCAAGTTTGCAGGAAGACCAACATTAATCTTATCGATTGTCATTCCGGCTTTTTCTTCTGCTTGTTCAACCGCTGTTTTGATTGCTTCTGCAGCTGCTTCAATATCTATAATAATACCGTCTTTTACTCCCGTACTGGGAACGTTACTCACACCAATCACGTTCATTTCGCCAGAAACAAATTCTGCTACTAGAACTTTAATCGAGCTTGTTCCTATATCCAATCCTGTAAAAAAGCCATTTCTAGCCATTCACTCGACCTCACTATCTTTCCAATCATTTACTATTCTAAAATCTGCATAAAATCAGAATTATTCAGAAAATATTATATCATAAAAAAACGTAAAATGTTATCATTTTACGTTTTTTGTTATAGAAACTTAATTTTATTGTTGAGCGGCTTGTTCAGCGGCTGGATCGTTATCTGTCTGTTCTTCGTTAATCGCTTCAGATGCTTGATTCTCACCGTTTTCAGGCTCAGTAGATTCAGTTACCGTGGCATCCTCACTTGATTCCATTTGAGAGTTCTGCTCTTCATCAGTTTTGTCATCTGATTCCGGTTTATTCTCGTTTTTAGCTTTTTCTTTGTCTGCCGCAACAGATGCTTCGATAGACTCAGAAGTTGCATAAATTCCAACTTCCATATCGACGATACTATTTTCAGGCAAGCCATCCTTAATTTTTAGATAATAAGGCAATTTTTTAGCTAATTCAGACAAAGGAACACGGATAACATTTCCGTCATGCATCTCCAATTTTAGCAAATCTGATGTTGTCGCAGAATCAGCTGAACTAACAATTTGAATTTGATTAACCAAATCTTTGTCCAACTTTGAAAAAGCTTTGACTAGTTTTTGAATATCTTTTTCTGATGATAGATTAATCGTTAGGAAACTATCTGGTAATTCAGAAGCCCCTACAAGACCGATTCGTGTCCCGTTTTCAAGGATTGGTTGGTAACCATCGTCGGTCTGAGCATAGGCAATAATATTATACTCTTTGACATCTATGTTTAGCTTATTTGGAAAACGATAAGCAAAACTAGCACTTTTCACCATTTTATTTTTAGTGATGATATTCTTTTCATAAGCTGAATGGTGGAAAATCAATGAGAAGAGGTAATTAGATGGTTTGATTCCTGAGTCTTTAATAACTTCTTCTTGACTGATAGTAGACGCCCCTGTAACAGTAATGATTTTCTTTTTACTAAATGGCGTTACCAAAAAAATCGATACCAACAAAAGCACGGCTGAAGTGATGATAACTGGTAATGCATGGTGAATAGCTTTTTGAAGAGGTGTTCTTTCTTTTTTAGCATCAAGTTTTTGTAGTTTTTTAGCTTCCTTAACCTTTTTCTTATCTTCAGCACTTAATGCTTTATCTTCTGCTTTTTCAGCCTCAGCAGATTTTGCATCTTTTTTAGTTTTTGGTGTACGTTCTAAACGCAATTTTTCTTGGCGTTTTTTCTTTTCCGCTTTTTCAGCTTCCTTTTTCTTTAGAAACTCAATATTGCGTTTTTGCCATTCCGTCAAGGCCGATTTTTTTTCTGATTTATCTTTTTGACCTTTTTTAGGCTCTTTCTTTTTTGTCATTTAAATTCCTTTTGCAGTCTTAGAAATATCTTGCTTAAGCAGATTATAAAACTCTTCTTGTGACTTGATTTCAGTGGAATTTTTCATTTGTGTGTGATAGCTATTTTCTTGTTCAAAAAGTTGTGTTAACTCTTCTTCTAAATTTGAAAATGTTAGCTCGTCTTCAGAAAGTTGGCGAGCATAGCCTTTTTTCTCAAAATAAGCAGCATTTTCCAGCTGGTCTCCTCGACTAGCTTCTTTTCCAAGAGGCACAATCAAGTGTAATTTATTCATGGCAACCAACTCAAAAATAGTATTTGAACCACCGCGTGTCACAACAACATCTGCCATGTCCATCAAAGGCTGATAAAGGTCTGTGACATAATCAACTCGATAGAGATTTTGACTCAATCCGTTTAAACTTTTATCTCCTGAAATATTGATAACATTGTAATGTTCAACCAATTCAGGGGTATTTGTAATAAAGTCATTAAAAACACGTGCCCCCGCAGAACCACCGATGAAAAGAAGTGTTTTCAAGTCAGGGTTAAAGTGTTTTTTAATATCTTCAATTTTGCTTTCATCATAAGCAACTTTACTACCAACTTTTGTAATCGCACCAACATGTTTTGCTTTCACCAAGCCTTCAGCTTGTTCAAATGTTGTGTACATTGTCGTCGCAAATTTATAAGCGATTTTATTAGCAAGTCCCATTGATAAGTCAGATTCATGGACAAAAACAGGAACACCTAGTGTTTTCGCTGCAATAACTGGTGGGACTGACACAAAGCCACCTTTTGAAAAGAGGGCTTGTGGACGAATTTTAGCAATAATAGCAATTGATTGAAGAATACCAAATGAAACTTTAAACACATCAAGCATATTTTGCCATGAGAAATAACGTCTTAGTTTTCCTGTTGCAATAGAATGGAAAGTGACATCTAGACCTGATTTTTCAATTTGTTCATGCTCGATTCCGTGTTTATCACCGATATAGTGAACTTCCCAACCATCTTTGATGAATTTCGGGATAAGAATCAAATTCAAGGTAACATGACCTACGGTACCACCACCGGTAAAGACAATTTTCTTAGCCATGCTTATTCTCCTTTAATGGCTTCAAAAGTTGCGATGAATTCATCACCACGAACTTCAAAACTCTTGTACATATCCCAGCTTGCGTTAGCAGGACTTAGGAGAACGACATCTCCAGCTTCAGCTTTACCATAAGCAATACGAGCTGCATCAGCAACGTCTTTAGCATCAACATAAGGAACATTAGCTTTATCTGCTGCACGTTTCACACGAGGTGCCGATTCACCAAGAATAACCATTAATTTAACGCCAGTAATATCTGGAACAAGTCCATCAAATTCGTTTCCGCGATCAAGTCCACCAGCAATCAAGATAACTTTTGAATTATCAAAACCAGAAAGAGCTTTTTGAGTAGCTAGAATGTTAGTTGATTTAGAATCGTTATAGAATTTAATACCATTAACTTCACCAAGGGATTGAAGACGGTGTTTAACACCACCAAAGTGAGCTAATGTTTCCTTAATGGCATCATTTGCAATTCCTGACAATTTAGCTACTGCAATTGTTGCCAAAGCATTTTCAACATTGTGGCTACCAGGAACTCCGATTTCTGAGGCTTTCATAATGACTTCGCCTTTAAAGTACAAAGTATCGCCATCAAGGTATGCACCATCAACTTTTTCAGTTGTAGAAAACGGCACCACTTGCGCTGCTGTTTTTTGAGCCAATTCTTTTGCCAAATCTTGGTTAAAATTAAGCACTACAAAATCATCAGCAGTCATGTTTTTTTGAATATTCCATTTTGCTGCAACGTAGTCTTCAAAAGTACCGTGATAATCAATATGAGTTGGCATAAGGTTCGTGATAACAGCGATATGTGGGTGGAAAGTATCAGTTCCCATTAATTGGAAAGAAGACAATTCCATAACCAAAGTATCTTTATCTGTCGCTGTTTGAGCCACTTCAGAAGCAGGAAAACCAATATTTCCTGAAAGAAGACCTGATTTACCACCATTATTAAGTGTTTCAGCAATCATAGTTGTTGTTGTTGTTTTTCCATTTGAACCTGTAATCCCAATAATTGGAGCATCAGAAATCATATAGGCTAATTCAACTTCTGTGATGACTGGAATATTTTTTTCAATCGCACGAGCTACCATCGGATTGTCGTAACGAATACCTGGGTTTTTAACCATTAATTCGAAATTTTCATCCAAAAGTTCCAATGGGTGGCTACCGCAAATAACTTTAATTCCTTCTTCAAGAAGTGATTGTGCAGCTGGATTTTCATCAAATGGTTTACCATCATTAACGGTAACAATGGCACCCAATTTTTCAAGGAGTCGCGCTGCAGCTTCTCCAGATTTTGCTAAACCAAGAACTAAGACTTTTTTATTTTCAAATGTTTCAATTTTTTTCATAATATATCCATTCTAACATTGCAAATATAATATTATTCTACCTTTATTTAAGGCGTTTTTCAATCATTCTACGGCATTTAAGACAATCTTAGTGTCGCAATGTCTGATAGAGTGTTTATGACAAAAAAAGCTGAGTAAATACTCAGCCTCTTTCGCTATATTGCTCTTTTTCATTTTTCTTAACAGGTAAGCGATAGACGTCCCTTAATGCGAAAAATCCCAAGGCAACCATAGCAAGTGCAAGAAAAATTTCTGGTGGTGATTGCATGATTCTAACAAAGCTCATTACCGCTAATACAAGTAGCATAGCTACTAAGCCAACCAAGCCAATCATTCCAAGAGTATTACGAATTGTTTTAGGAGCCATGAAAATATAATATGAAATAATTAAGATTGCAATAATTAAATAAAACATTTCATGATTCCTTTCTTTTTAACAATTCTTTTCTATTAGCTTCCAAGTTCGGACCTAAAGCAGTCCTCTGGACTTCTTCGCTTATTTATTTTTAGGCTCAGACCTAAAACAGCCCTCCGGACTGTTTTACTCCTCTGCAGATTTTTTCTTTTTAGCCGCTTTTGCACGTAAGTTTTTATCAAGGATTTGTTTACGCAAGCGGATTGATTCTGGGGTAACTTCCATGTATTCATCATCATTCAAGAATTCAAGTGATTCTTCAAGAGTCAAGATACGTGGAGTTTTGATAACAGCTGTTTGGTCTTTAGTAGCTGAACGAACGTTTGTCATTTGTTTAGCTTTAGTGATATTAACTGTCAAATCGTTTTCACGTGAATTTTCACCGATAATCATACCTTCGTATACTTCAGTACCTGGGTTAACGAAGATTGTACCGCGTTCTTCAACAGACATGATTGAGTATGTTGTTGCTTTACCTGTATCGATAGATACAAGAGCACCACGACGACGTCCACCGATTTCAGCATTGATTACTGGCATGTATTGGTCGAATGTGTGGTTCATGATACCGTAACCGTGAGTCATTGAAAGGAACTCAGTTGGGTAACCGATAAGTCCACGAGCTGGTGCCAAGAAGACAAGACGTGTTTGACCATTACCAGTTGATTGCATGTCAATCATTTCACCTTTACGTTCTGACAATGATTGAATTACTGAACCTTGGTATTCTTCTGGTGTGTCGATTTGAACACGTTCGAATGGTTCGCATTTCACGCCATCAATTTCTTTAATGATTACTTCTGGACGTGATACTTGAAGTTCGTATCCTTCACGACGCATTGTTTCGATAAGGATTGACAAGTGCAATTCACCACGACCTGAAACAGTCCATTTATCAGGTGAATCAGTTGCTTCAACACGAAGTGATACGTCAGTTTGCAATTCAGCAAGCAAACGTTCTTCAACTTTACGAGATGTAACGTATTTACCTTCACGACCAGCAAATGGTGAGTTATTTGCCAAGAATGTCATTTGAAGAGTCGGTTCATCAATGTGAAGGATTGGAAGTGGTTCAACACAATCAGTCGGAGTGATTGTTTCACCAACGAAGATATCTTCCATACCTGAGATAGCAATCAAATCACCGGCTTTAGCTTCTTGGATTTCACGACGTTCAAGCCCGAAGAAACCAAACAATTTAGTAACACGGAAGTTTTTAGTTGAGCCATCAAGTTTAGAAAGTGTAACTTGGTCACCAACTTTAACAGTACCGCGGAAGATACGTCCGATACCGATACGTCCAACGAAGTCGTTATAGTCAAGAAGTGACACTTGGAATTGAAGTGGTTCTTCTGAGTTATCAACCGGAGCTGGAATATGGTCAATGATTGTATCAAAGACTGGAGCCATTGTGTGTTCTTGATCAGCTGGATCATCAGAAAGTGATGAAGTACCGTTGATAGCTGATGCGTAAACAACTGGGAATTCTAATTGATCATCGTCTGCACCAAGTTCGATGAAGAGTTCAAGAACTTCGTCAACAACTTCTGCTGGGCGAGCTGATGGTTTATCAATTTTGTTAACAACAACGATTGGTGTTAAGTTTTGTTCAAGAGCTTTTTTCAACACAAAACGTGTTTGAGGCATAGTACCTTCGTAAGCATCGACAACAAGCACAACACCATCAACCATTTTCATGATACGTTCAACTTCTCCACCGAAGTCCGCGTGTCCTGGCGTGTCCATGATATTGATACGAACACCATTGTAAGCAACTGCAGTATTTTTAGCAAGGATTGTAATTCCACGTTCTTTTTCAAGATCGTTTGAGTCCATTGCACGTTCTTGCAATTCTTTACGTTCGTCAAGTGTGTGTGATTGTTTCAATAATTCATCAACAAGGGTTGTTTTCCCGTGGTCAACGTGGGCGATAATCGCCACGTTACGAATATCTTCTCTTAATTTAGTCATGATTCCTCGATTTATTTTTAATTTATTCTAACTTTTGAATTATACCACAAATCCTATGAAAAAACAGCGATAAAACAAGTGTAAATGTTTTCAGACATGGATTTAGCTTCTATAGTATGTAAAAAGATGGGAACCACATCCCATCTTTTGTTATGCTTTAACTATTTCAGCATTGTCTTATTCGACATAAGCGGTGCTGACAACGCTCCAATTGGTTGCTTCGAGTGTTCCTTGTTCAAGATAGCCGTCTGCGTTAACACGATATAAGGCTAAACGTGTTTTTGAATCGCTGTTTTTACGGACACTAGCATAAACCAAATTGTCATCATATGCTTTGACATTTACAAAATAATTCTCTTTATCTTCATCAGATAATTGATTTTGCGAAGCATAAATGGCAAGAACCCAAGCTTCCACTTGCTCAGTCGTTAAATTTTTAGTATCAATGGCCTCAGCAACAGCTGCTTTGTCGGTTGGTACTAATTTGAGATTAGTGTTTAACGAATAAGTGAATTTGCTAGAGGTTGTTGTCCAGAATTGTGGATAAATATAGCCATTTTTGACATAAATTCCCGAAGCAAATTTTGGTGTTGTTTGGTAACTACCACCGATACCACCAAAAATAAGTGCCCCGATGGCTTCACTACCACTTCCATCAGCAGGATAAAAACGATAAACACCTTGCGCCACTTCCTCATAACCAGAAACACGCTCTGTAACAATATAATTAGACTGATTTTTGGTCATTGTGCCATCTTCACTGATTGTCAGAATAACTCCGTCATAATCAGCTGTTTTCCAATTCCCAACAAGCTCCACAGGGACACCTTGTTTTATCGTTGAAGAGGTCTTGGTCTCGCTCGTGCTTGATGAACTTGAAGAACTTGATGTACTTGTTGACGTAGCCGTTGTAGATGGCGACCATTCCGCCTTATTATTGGCGGTTGTTTCGCGATTGAAAGCTGTGACGAGATACAAAATAATCAGAGCCAAGAAAACCAATGGACTGATTAAAAGAATCCTGATTAAACGACGTTTCTTGTTTTCTTGCAGCTTCTCGACATAAACATTGCGTAACGCTTCAAGTTTCTTTTTCTCATCTTCGTCTGTTACTTGGCTTAATTCCAAATCCAATTGAAAAATCTGATTTTTGAGGTATTTTGATTTCAGGGTATCCTTACTCTCATCGTTTTTTCTCTTTAAATTTTCTTTTTCAAATTCCATATTTTGGTAAATGATTAACTTTCTTTAACTTTTCCTGTCCAGTAGTCAAAGCCGTCTTTAAGGACGTAAAGATTTGTGTAACCAGCTTTTTTAAGTGTTTTTATAACACGTGGAAGAGCAGTACTTCTACTGCTGTCGTATAAAAGAACTGGTTTGTCTTTACGAATAGCTGAATATGACATTTGAATTTGACTAGCTGGGAGATTACGTGCTCCCATAATATGTTTTGTTTTAAAAGCAGCCGCTTCACGAACGTCAATTAATTGACTAGTGTGAATCATGCTTTCAAACTCTGCGTTATCAATGAATTTTGCTGCGCGACGTACACTAATGTATGTCCATGCGAACCACCCTACGATAACGACTAGAGCAATTAGAAAAACTATCCAGTTCATTTTTTGCCTCTTATTAATCTACGAATTGACTTGCAAGACTTGCAGCACCGATGATACCTGCATCGTTACCAAGTTCAGCGATTTTCACTTTAGTTGTTTTACGAACTTGTGGGAATGCGTAAGTAACGAAGTATTTTTCAACACGGCTACGCAAGAATTCACCTGCAGCAGATACACCACCACCGATAACAACTGAATCTGGGTTCAAGATGTTTGCGATGTTAGCAGTTGCTTGTCCAAGGTAGAAACCAACTTTTTCAACAACTGAATCTGCGAAGTGATCACCAGCTTCAGCAGCTACAAAGATATCTTTACTTGTTACAACATCACCATTGTCAATAGCTGCTTTAATTTTTGAATCACCTTCATATTCTTCAGCCAAGTGACGAGCTACACGGACAACACCTGTTGCTGAAGCAACTGTTTCAAGACATCCTTTGTTACCACATGTACATTCGAAACCATCGACTGGTTCAACATTCATGTGACCAATTTCTCCACCAGCACCAGCAACACCGTGGATAAGGTTACCGTCAGCGATAACACCACCACCAACACCAGTTCCAAGTGTTACGAAAACAACATCAGGGTTGTTAGCACCAGCACCTGTCCAACGTTCACCAAGTGCGGCAACGTTAGCATCGTTATCGATGGCAAATGGAATACCAAGTTCACGTTCAATAACTGAACCAACTTCTTCAGTGTGTGCCCAGTTCAAGTTGAATGCACCTGTAACAGTTTTATTTTCACGATCAACAGCACCTGGTGACCCCATACCGATACCTGCAAAATCATCTTTTGTCAAACCATAAAGATTCAAACGGTGTTTGATTGACTCAACGATGTCAGGAACGATGTGTTTACCATCTTCAAGTGTATTTGTATCGATTGCCCATTTTTCTTGAACTTCACCTTCAAGAGTTAGGATACCGAATTTAATCGTTGTTCCACCTAGGTCAATCCCTAAAAGTTTTTTAGTCATTATTTTCTTTCTCCATTTCTAAACGGTGCTCGCGACGCAAAATTAATTCTGCATTCAGGTAGTCAGCCTTGTCAATCAACCCATTTTCATACAATTTCTCAAGCTCAAGTTTCATGACCTCTATATCATAAAGACGTTTACCGATATAGACAAAAATACCGAACCGTTTTAACAGTTGCTGCACGTCAAATAAAGTTTTCATACGAAGCATTTTATCAAAAATAAGACGTTTTTTCAATAGGACATGCAATCGTTTTCTTTATTTTCACGTTTTCATTTGTTTTCATGAAAAAATAGCGGACCAATCAGCCCGCTATTTGCTATTTTTTAGAAAATTATTTGATTCCAGGAGCTTGTCCACGTTCTGCTTGCAACATCCAGATTGTTTTTTCAGCATCAGCTTTTGCTGCTGTGAAAATGTCATTTGATGGAGCATCGCCTTCTTCATCAGTCACGTCTAGACCAACTTGATAAAGAGCTGAAAGATAAGTGTAAACTTCAACCAAACGAGCCAAATTTTCATCCATTGTCTTGTCAAATGAACCTTTAGTTTCTTCTAACTTGGAATTGTCATCGAATTCTTTAAGAGTTGAGTATGGTGCTCCACCGATTGTAATCAAACGTTCGCTGATTTCATCCAAGTTAGCGTTAAGAGCATCCATCAATTCGTCCATTTTTGGATGAAGATAGAAGAATCCTGCACCACGCATGTACCAGTGAATTTGGTGAACAATAGAAGCAGCTTTTGAAAGGTCTGCTACTGCTTGATTAAGCACAGCTTTTGTTTTAGCATTTTTTGCATTTTGTGAAATGTTATGTGTTACAGATGCATAAATTGTTTCAGTCATTGTTTGAGTCATAAGCGACCTCCTCTAAAAAATAAAATCAATGGTTTTAGGAAACATTTCCTTTTCTTTACGATTATATTTTAGAATAATTCTAAATAAGTAGCAACTAATATGCTCATAACTTTTAAAATTTTTTTCGAATAATAAGGTATGGACACTTTATTATTCTTTTTTCTTGGGGCATCGCTTGCTTCATTTATTGGTTTAGTCGTTGATCGTTTTCCTGAAGAATCCATTTTATTTCCAGCTAGTCATTGTAATGCTTGCGGGAAACAACTGAGACCAGTAGATTTAATTCCAGTCGTTTCTCAGATTTTAAACCGTTCACGCTGTCATTTTTGCAAGGCTAAAATTCCTTTATGGTACGGATTTTTTGAATTTGCCTGCGGATTAGCTACCGCTTTTTGTTACCACGGCATTGTCGCTTTATCAACTCTTTTTATTTTCTTCTTTAGTTTAACCCTTAGCTTATATGATTTTAAGCACCAATCCTTTCCACTATTAATATGGTTAATTCCTAGTTCACTACTTCTCTTTTTTCTCCCTATTAATAAACTAACCATTATTCTTCTTTTACTTGGAATCATAGCTTATCTTTTTGACATAAAAATGGGAAGCGGTGATTTTTTCTATCTTGCAACTTTGAGTCTCTTTTTTGACTTACAAGGTGTTTTATGGATTATTGAATTTGGATCATTGGCTGGCATTCTTTTTTGTATCTTTTATAAAAATAGACGTATTCCCTTTGTTCCCTTTCTATTTTTAGGATATGTTTTGTTTGTATTTTTAAGCACACTTAATTTTTTTATTAAATATAGTTAAAAATACTTCATTTTTAAAATTCTTCTGCTATAATAGGCCTTGAATAAGAGTTTTAGAAAAGAGGGCTGCCTTTGGAAACTACTGTCAATTCTCAAAAATCACTTAGCGAGGTCAATCAAAGTATTGCTGTTCCAAAAAATGCCTCATTTTGGCGAACACTTCGAGCTTTTATCGGACCAGGAGCTTTAGTGGCTGTTGGTTATATGGATCCAGGTAACTGGATTACTAGTGTTGTTGGTGGAGCTACTTATAAATATCTACTTTTATCAGTTGTTTTAATCTCATCTTTAATTGCTATGCAATTGCAGCAGATGGCAGGAAAACTAGGTATTGTGACTCAAAAGGATTTAGCGCAAGCAACTGCTGCTCATTTGCCAAAAAAGTTACGTTACTTTTTATTTGTTGTCATTGAATTAGCCTTGATGGCGACTGATTTGGCAGAAGTTATTGGATCTGGGATTGCGCTTCATTTATTATTTGGATGGCCGTTACTGTTTTCCATTTTGATAACTATTTTAGATGTTTTTATTCTCTTATCCTTGATGAAGCTTGGCTTTCGTAAAATTGAAGCTTTGGTTTCAACCTTGATTGCAACGATTTTGATTATCTTCTTATATTTAGTCTTGTTATCAAAACCAAGTTTCTCAGGTATCTTACATGGCTATATTCCTCAGCCGTCTATCATAGATTTGCATCAAAGTGGCGTTAATAGTAAATTGACACTTGCTTTAGGGATTATTGGTGCAACCGTAATGCCACATAATCTCTATCTTCACTCATCCATTTCACAAACACGTAAAGTTGATTATTCCAGTCAAGCCTCGGTAAAACAAGCGGTACGTTTTATGACTTGGGATTCCAATATTCAATTAACGATTGCTTTTGTGGTCAACTCACTTCTTCTTATCTTAGGAGCATCACTCTTTTATGGACACGCTAATGACATTAACGCTTTTTCACAAATGTATGATGCCCTTCAAGATTCAAATATTGCAGGAGCTGTTGCTAGTGCTGCTTTGTCAACTCTATTTGCTATTGCGCTTTTAGCCAGCGGACAAAACTCTACCATCACTGGAACTCTAACTGGACAAATTGTCATGGAAGGTTTCTTAAAACTACGATTACCTCAATGGTTAATCCGACTAGTCACGCGTTTAGTTGCCTTAGCTCCAGTCTTGATTATCGCACTTCTTTACGGTAGTCAAGAAAGTGTCCTTGATCAGTTGATTGTTTACTCACAAGTCTTCCTATCACTTGCGCTTCCTTTCTCTATTTTTCCTTTGGTGTATTTCACATCAAATCGCAAGATTATGGGAGACTTCGTCAATAGCAAATGGAATTCTATTTTAGGCTACTTAGTAGCAATCATTTTAACTGTCTTAAACTTAAAATTAATTATTGATTTGTTTTAAACCCAAAAAAACCACTCATTGAGTGGTTTTCTTTTATTTTTGATAAGATGAACCGTATTTAACAAATTCTGCAACGTCTGCAGTCTTTCCTTCGTGTAAATCTCGAACGATTTTAGTTCCGACAATAACGCCGTCAGATACTTTATTAAAGCGTTCAATATCAGCTTTTGTTGACACTCCAAATCCTGTTAATACTGGAATATCAGCTACTGCTTCTAGGTTCGTCAAATGTTTATCCAAATCATCTCGGTAATTACCTGTTTTACCAGTAACACCGTTAATAGCTACTGCATAGATGAAGCCTTCTGCTCCTTGGCACAATGTTTTTTGACGTTCAATACCAGTTGTCAAACTAACAAGTGGAACAAGCGCAATATCTGTATTGTCAAGATATGGTTTAATCATATCTTCATGTTCATGTGGCAAATCAGGAATAATCAAGCCTTTAACAGACGTATTTTTTAAATCATGGATAAATTTTTCGATGCCGTATTGGTAAACAGGGTTAATATAAGTCATGATCACCAAAGGCACATCGACAGTTTGTTCTTGCAATTTTTTAACAATTGCTGTCAAATTCACACCTTTAGCCAAACTGCGTTGTCCTGCTAGTTCAATGACTGGCCCATCAGCAACAGGATCAGACCAAGAAATACCTACTTCAATTGCAGAAGCTCCGCTATTTTCCAAAAAAGTAATGGTATCAAATAAACCGTCTAAAGCTTTGTCATGGTCACCTGCCATGATATAAGGAACAAAAATTCCTTTGCCGCTGGCTTTAATCTCATTTAGATGTTTTGTAAGTGTCTTTGTCATAATTATTTCCCTTCTGCTTCCAAACGTTCTTTAACTTGAACAACATCCTTGTCCCCGCGTCCTGATAGGCAAACGATAATTGACTTGTCTGGTCCAAGTTCTTTAGCTACTTTTTGGGTAAGAGCGACGGCGTGACTTGACTCAAGGGCTGGGATAATTCCTTCCAAGCGTGAAAGGAGCATAAATGCTTCAAGCGCTTCTTCATCCGTAATAGAATCGTATGTTGCACGACCAATATCTTTAAAGTGACAATGTTCTGGCCCAACACCTGGATAATCAAGCCCAGCTGAAATAGAGAAAGCTTCCATGATTTGTCCATGACGGTCTTGAAGAACGTTCATCAAAGCACCGTGCAAAATACCTGGACGACCTTTGGCAAAAGTAGCAGCATGTTCTTCGGTATCAAGGCCATGTCCGGCTGCTTCTGCACCATAAAGGGCAACTGATTCATCTTCAACAAATGGATAGAATAAGCCAATAGCATTTGAGCCACCACCAATACAAGCTAGAACAGCATCTGGCAATTTTCCGCCTGAAATCTCAGCATATTGTTTCTTAGCTTCTTTACCGATTACTGATTGAAAATCACGTACAATTTCTGGGAAAGGTGCAGGACCAAGTGCTGAGCCCATAATATAATGTGTGTCTTCAATATTAGCTACCCAAGAACGAAGAGCAGCATTAACAGCGTCTTTCAAAACACGTGAACCATCTGTTACAGCATGAACTTTAGCACCAAGCAATTCCATACGGAAAACATTGAGTGCTTGACGTTTGACATCTTCTTCACCCATATAAATGGTACATTCCATATCAAACAGCGCTGCTGCTGTGGCTGTTGCTACACCGTGCTGACCAGCACCAGTTTCAGCAATGATTTTCTTTTTCCCCATACGTTTAGCCAAAAGAACTTGACCAAGAGCATTATTGATTTTGTGCGCCCCTGTATGGTTGAGGTCTTCACGTTTGAGGTAGATTTTTGCACCACCGATATGTTTGGTTAAACGTTCTGCGTAATAAAGAGGTGTTTCACGTCCAACATAATTTTTAAGTAATTCATCAAGTTCTGCTTGAAAACTTGGGTCTGCTTTTGCTTCACGATAAGCCTTATCAAGCTCAATCACAGCAGTCATCAATGTTTCTGGGACAAATTGCCCACCAAATTTTCCGTAAAATCCCTTAGTATCTGGTTGGTTATAGCTCATTTTTTCACACTTTCTATAAATCTTGTAATCTTCAATAAATCTTTTTTACCATCCGTCTCAACACCAGAAGAAACATCAACAGCGTAGGGTCGAAAGAAAGTTATAGCTTGTCCGACATTATCGACAGTCAATCCACCTGCTAAAAAATATGACTTCGCTATCTTTTTATCCTTTAGCAGTTCCCAATCAAATGTCTTTCCGGAACCAGCTAGGGGGGCGTCAAATAATAGAAAATCCGCTTTAGTGTGAATTTCTTCCAGTGTTTTTTGGACAGGAATGGCACGAATACTTGGAACTCCAATTTTTTCAAAGTCCTCATCAGCAAACTCACCATGAATTTGCACAAGATCAAGAGGCACTTTAGTTATGGCTTCTTGAAGCTCCAAGAGGGTCGGACTTACAAAAACACCAACTTTTTGGACAGTTTCTGGAATAAACTGAGCTAAATGACTAGCTTGTTTTATGCCGACTTGTCGTTTACTTTTGGCAAAGACAAAGCCAATGTAATCAGCTCCGCTTTTTACCGCTTGTTCGACAGCTTCTTTAGTTGAAAGTCCGCAAATTTTAACCTTTGTCAACTTGCAACTCCTTCACTTTTTCAGCAACATTATCAGCTTTCATAAGTGCTGTTCCTACTAAAATCCCATTGAAAAATGGAGCAACAAGGCTAGCATCTTCTTTGGTAAAAATAGCTGATTCTGAAATATAAACAGCATCTGATTTAAAATGCGCTGATAATTCTAAGCTTGTATTGATATCTGTTTCAAAGGTCACTAGATTACGGTTGTTAACTCCAATAATCTTAGCTCCAATACGATGAGCGACTTCTAACTCTGCTAAGTTATGTGTCTCAAGCAAAACTTCCAGGCCAAGACCAGTTGCAAAATCGTAAAGTTCTTTTAAACGCGCTTCAGAAAGAGCCGCCACAATTAATAGAACAGCAGTCGCTCCTGCATTACGGCTTCGAATAATTTGTTTTTCATCAATGATAAAATCTTTAGCTAAAGTTGGAATCTTAACTTGACTTGAAATCTGACGCAAATAATCAATATTCCCCTTGAAGAAAAAGGGATCAGTCAAAACAGAAATCATCACCGCGCCGCTATCTTGATAAGTCTTAGCTTGTTTAACAATATCAACATCGAGATTAATATCACCTAGACTTGGACTGGCTTTTTTTACCTCAGCAATAACTTGAAGATTATTAGCGTTATTTTTAAGATAGTCATATAATTTATAAGTCTCACGAAGAGGTTGTAATGGTTCAAGTTCTAGACTTTCAACTTCCTTAGCTTTTTGTTTCAAGATGGTTGGTAAAAATTCTTTACTCATACTTGTACCTCTTGCAGTTGACGAAGCTTAGCAAGTGCTGAACCATCAGCAATTAATTGACGAGCAAGATCAACACCAGCCGCTAGACTATCAACTTTACCATTAGCATAAAAACCAAGTCCCGCATTAAGTACGGTTGTTTCAAGATATGGACTAGCCTGATTTTCCAAAACACTCATCAGAATTTCAGCATTTTGTTTGGCATCACCACCAACAATGTCATCTAGTTCAACTTTTGGCATACCTAAATCTTTATAGGTAAAGCGATGTTGGCTGATTTTTCCATCATCAAGCAAAGTATAAGTATTTTCACCATAAAGCGCTGCTTCGTCCATATTATTTGGGCCAGTGACGATAATGGCACGTTTACGACCAAGTTTTTGCATCACTTGTGCTGCTGTTTCTTGTAAATCTGCACGATACAAGCCCATTAACTGCGTTTCAAGGTCAAGTGGATTTGCTAAAGGACCAACAATATTCATGATAGTTGGAATACCAAGTGTTTTGCGAGCTGGACCGATAAAGCGCATAGCTGGATGCATGGTTTGCGCAAAGATAAAAGCAAGTCCTACTTCATCAAGTGCTTTTGATAATGTGGCTGGTGAAGCAGCAATATTGATCCCTAAAGCTTCAAGAACATCAGCTGAACCAGATTTTGAGGATACCGAACGATTACCACCTTTTGCGATGCGAATACCACCAGCTGCTAAAATAAAGCAAGCTGTTGTTGAAATATTAAAACTGTAAGATTGGTCACCACCTGTACCGCAATTACACATAGCATCTGTAAAATCTTCTGGTAAATCAACGGCATGACTTTTCAGAGCACGGACAATACCAGTAATTTCAGAAGGTGTTTCACCTTTTACTTTAAGTCCCATTAGAAAAGCGGCAATTTCACTTTCTGAAATAGTATTATTTAGAATACTATCAAATAATGCTTCGACTTGTTCTTCTGATAAATCTTCTCTGTTAGCAATTTGATTAAAGAGTTCTTTCATTATCTTTCCCTCACTTTACTTTTCAACAACTAATCGTACAAAGTTTTCAATCATCTTAAGACCATCTGGTGACCCAATACTTTCTGGGTGAAATTGAAGGCCGTAAATTGGTAACTGTTTATGCTGGATAGCCATGATTTCTTGGTCATCAGTCGTTTTTGCAGTAACCTCAAAATCTTCTGGCATATCTGTCACCACGATTGAATGGTAACGCATGATAGGCATTTTCTTAGCTAAGCTTGCAAAAACTGGTGTTTGTGTCAGTACTTCAATCTCACTTTGTTTACCATGCATAACATTTTTAGCTAAACCAAGTTTGCCACCAAAGCTCTCTGCAATAGCTTGATGCCCAAGACAAATGCCTAACATTGGCTTTTGACCCGCAAAAGCTTGAATCATATCTTCCATCTTTCCTGCATCTGCAGGCCAACCTGGACCTGGTGATAGAATAATGGCATCTGCTTCTTGAGCAGTTTTTTCAAGTGTCTCATCATCATTTCGTAGAACTTTTACCTCTGCAAATGTCCCAAGGTACTGTGCCAGGTTATAGGTAAAAGAATCGTAATTATCAATTAATAAAATCATTTGCTATCCCCTATTCGTGTCATGGCTTTGGCTTTATTGATGGTCTCGTAAAATTCATTTTCTGGAACGCTGTCATAAACAATTCCTGCACCTGCTTGCACATATGCTTTTTGATTTTTAAGAATCATTGTTCGAATCGCAATGGCAAAATCCATGTCCCCAGTTGCCGAAAGATAACCAATCGCTCCCGCATAAACGCCACGCTTTTCTTCTGCCAATTCATAGATGCGTTTCATGGCACGAATTTTCGGTGCCCCTGATACGGTACCAGCTGGCAATGTTGTTTTTAAGGCATCAATACTTTGAACACCTGGTAACAGTTGCCCTTTAACCACACTGGTTAAGTGCATGACATAACGGAAATACTCTACTTCCATGTATTTGGTTACTTTGACTGTGCCGTTTTGAGAAATCCTTCCAATATCATTTCGCCCTAAATCAACTAACATGCGATGTTCAGCTGTTTCTTTGATATCAGATTGCAAGTCTTTAGCTAGCGCAGCATCTTCAGCATCATCAGCACCTCTTGGACGAGTTCCAGCAATTGGATTCGTTGTTACTTCACCATTTTTCACAGAAACCAAACTTTCAGGACTAGCTCCGATAATTTGATAATCCCCAAAGTCATAGAAATAAAGATAATTTGACGGATTAGTCACGCGCAAATTACGATAATAATCAAGTGGATCACCAGCAAATGGGCTTGAAAAACGTTGACTCAACACACATTGGAACATATCTCCTTGTCGAATCAATTGCTTGGCTGTATCAACCATGCTTTCAAATTTTTCTTTTTCAATGTGGTGTTTAAACTCAAGAGAATGCAATTCCTGTGGTGAAAATTCGTTTGGCGCTTGCGTCTGCAAATCTTTCACTACCTTACCAAGTGCTTGACGTGTCGCATCGTTGTCACGATGGCTGTAGATGTTATCTTCAACCACGTAAACTTTTTCAGTTTTATGGTCAAAAATCAAATAAGATTCATAAACAAAGAAATGCATATCTGGCGTTCCAATAGTATCTTCTGGAATCTCACCGATATTTTCATAAAGACTAATCATGTCATAACCAACAAAACCAATCGCGCCACCACCAAACGGTAGATCACTACTTGCTCCTTTAACCGTCAGCTGATTAAGATAGTCTAGTGGATCACCAGCAATCACTTGACCATTTTCTGTTAGTTGTCCATTTTCATATTTGATTTCAAAGACTGGGTTATATGCCACGATTGAAAACCGCGCATTTTCTTTTTCTCGTGGAATTGATTCAAGAATAACTTTGTGCTCACCCTGAACTCGCATATAAGCAAGAATAGGGGTTAAAGTATCAGCAGTTAGAATTTTTCGCATGTCATGTCCTCTCTACATGAATTTTTAATAGTGATTAATTTTTTAATTCTAGCAGCTACTTCGCCAGCCTTTATCTCTTCTTCTCATGATTTCCTCCCAATTAAACAAAAAACCCCACACAGAAAAAACTTCTGTGTGAGGGCGTCTAAAGCTAGTTAGCGCGGTGCCACCTCAATTAACGAAAAATATTTCGTCATCTCTATCTCCTCTAACAAGGAGCTGCACGATAAGGAGTGCTTCCCTGAGACTTACCATCACTCACGATGTTTATCTCACTTGTATCTTGAAATCTTCTTCAGTATTATATCAATCACCGAATCTAAACAAAAAACCTCACACAGAAAAAAATTCTGTGTGAGGACGTCTAATGTATAGCGCGGTGCCACCTCAGTTTAACGGAAATCTCATCTTCCGTCATCTCTATCTCCTCTAACAAGGAGTTGCACGATAAGGGGTGCCTACCTGAAAAATATTTCTTATCTTCAACAATATACCATCAGCCCAATTTCACAACCACCTGCTACTCGTTCACAGTAACCACGAGCTCCCTGTAAGCAAATCCTTGCTACTTTCTGATTGATTAACATTATAAACACCTAATTTTATCTTGTCAAGTATTTTTGTGAATTTTCTAAAAAATTAAACATTTTTCATGTTTTTGTTGATTTATTTAAAAAATCCCCAAGTTATCTTAGCGACAATCCGCTAAAATAGCTTAGAGATTCAATCATTATTCCAATGTTACAGTCATTACCTTCGTTTCAGGAAGCAATAAGGCTTCTAAGTGAGTGATTAAGCGAATCAACCAGGCAAAAGCTAGCATGAAGGCACTCAATTCAAAAGCCGTCAATGACAAATAATGCACCACTTGAAAAGCTATTTCTAGACCAACCAACATACCACCGATAGCATATGACATGACTAAGAAATCACGTGTTACTTCTGGTAACAACCATTTCACACTGATAATCAAAGCAATGATAATCAAGACTAAATAACCTGCTACCCTTGTGTGTAAAAGGTGAGAACTCGCATCATTTGGGAAAAAGCCAACTGCTCCTAAATCAATTCCCAAAATGGTTAACATGACACGAATCGCCGTTAATTTCCAATTCGTACCATATTTTTCACCAAGAGCGACAAATAAATAATCAACCAAGGCAACTAAGATCAAGGCTGACAAAATCAAGGTTAAGTTAAATTGCCAACTTGCCTTAGCTGCTTGTGTGCCTAAAAAGCTAAGATTAAAATGCCACCACTGCAATGTACGATTACTTGCCATTGCGACAAAGACACCACTCACCATAATAATCGTAAAGACAGTTGTTAACCAAGTCGCCCTAATCTGCTCTGCAATTTGTCCCCAAAAAAGACTAACCACATAAACAGAAACTCCCAAAATCAAACTGGAAGTCAACTTATCAAAGGATGCTCCTGTAAAAATCTGCTCCAGCAGCCAACCAAAACCCAGCAATGCTAACAATAAAATCACTGCAAATGACGCCACAATAACGGGAAGCATCCGCCAAAACACACGCGCCTTAATACCACCAAGAAAGACCGTTCGATTACGAATAAGCGTCGTGGTAAAGATGGTCATTCCCAGAATCCCACCAAATCCTATCAAAAAAGTAATGATAGAATAATCACCAACTAATAAAATCTGGTCCATCTTCTCGATGGAACTAGCTGCGTAAAACAAGCAACACAAAACGATAGTTGATATAATTAGAACCCAACTTGATAAGCGTCCTTGCTTAGGAGACTCCTCCTTTTGCAAAACTAATTTATCGTTATATAATTCAGCTTTTAATTGCTGCCCTTTATCAAGATCTAGTTGATCAATAATGGCTTGATCAAGCACAATACTCACTTTTTTATTTTCCATAATTATCATTATAGTATGCTAATGACTACTTGTAAAACGCAAACAGTAATAAACTATCAAAAAACTGAAATAGATTTTATAAAATAAAATGGTCTGAAATAAATCATCTTATTCCAGACACATTTTCTTTTATAACCAGCCTTTATCTTCAGCAATTCTGACTGCCTCAGTACGATTATTAGCAGATAATTTATTAAAAATAGATGACGTGTAATTTCGTACAGTGCCATTTGACAGATAAAGCGTGTCAGCAATTTCCTGATTCTTCTTACCAAGTGCTACTAATTTTAAGATACGTTTTTCTTGTTGGCTAAGCGGATTATCTTGAATCATCATGTTTTCCATAAGCTCTGGCGAATATTCTTTTTTCCCAGCAAGCACTGTATGAATCGTTGTCATTAATTCAGAAGTCGAACGATCTTTCAAAACATAAGCATCAACACCAGCTTTTACGGCACGCTCAAAATAACCAACTCGTTTAAAGGTTGTCACAATGATAACCTTCATCTCTTTGTTTTTTCGAATCCACTCCAAAACATCAAGGCCTGATTTTTGTGGCATTTCCACATCAAGAATCGCTACATCGACATTTTCCATTTGCAAGATACCAATAGCTTGCGCGCCATCACTGGCTTGTAAAACCTCATCGACATCATCTTCCATGAGCAACAATTGGCACAAAGCATCTCGCAGCATGGATTGATCTTCAGCAACTAATAATTTCATCCTATTTCTCCTTTAATCCCAATTCAACTTGGATAAGTGTCGGTTGAGCTTGTGACAGAATCTGAATTTTTCCATCAACTAAGAGAAGTCTGTCACGAATAGATTGGAGTTCATTCCCTGTTAATTTTTCAAAACCAACACCATTGTCTTCTACTCTGACAAATACCTTTCCTTCTTTTTCAAATAAATGAAAACGGCATTGATTAGCCTGACTATGCTTAATGACGTTATTGCTTAGTTCTCGCAAAATCATGCACAAAGTCGATTGCAAGACAGGCGCCATAGTTTCTAAATTCAAATCATTTTTCAACTGATAATCAATCTCCGTCATAGCAAAGAAATGCTCCAACTGCTCAATCTCTTCTTCCAGTGTTCTAAACTTGAGGTTATTGATAATATTTCTAACATCATGCATCGAAGAGTGGCTAGCTTGATTTAAGTCTTCTAATTGCTTTCTGACAAGGTCGTATTTTCCTTTCTCTAATTGCTTAAGTGCTAACTCTGTTTTTAAGGTCATGGCAGCAAAGACATGGCCCAAGGTGTCATGCAAATCACGTCCAATACGGTTTCGCTCATTTTCAGCTAATAACAAATTAATGGTACGATTCTTTTCCATGATAGCTTTTTCTTGCGCTTCATTTTTTCGAGCATTCATCCAGTGAAATAAAATGGCATAATTCACAATAGGAACAAGAAAAATCATCACACGAGTCGTTATGTCCTCTGCCAAAGTCATTCCTACAAACATCATCAAAAGCATGGCTAAATCATAGGAAATAAAACGAAATGAGAGATAATCATCTTGAAATTGAAAAATAAGCAAACTATTAAAATAAAAAGTAAACCACATCATGCCACCGTCAACACAAAGTGTCATGTAGATAATATAAGATAGCATGAGTAACCAGCAAGGATTGGTTAGGGTATTTTCTTCAAAATTGACAAGAAAAAGGTAACCAAGCAAAAAAGCTGCCGTTATTCCCAATGTCCAAACTGGATAGCCTAAAAAGAAAACGCCCAAAACAGGAAAAGCTAAGAAAGCTAAGGGCATATAAAATAAGGGATGAACATTCCTAATCCTTTTCAACATCATTTAACCTCAGTTTTATTCTTAATCATAAGCGCTAACGCTGCTATTATTATGGCATAGCCAAGCACGATAATCAAGGACTGCCAGTTTAATTGAGCATTTTTAGCGAAGTCTGTCACCAAGGTATTCACATGATAAATCGGTGTTACTTTGGATAACTTTTGCATCCAATCTGGAAAAGTCTCAATTGGCATCCAAGAACCACCGACAATCGCTAAGCCAAGAAAGGCAATATCACCGACAATTGTCATTAACTGCTGTGACTTAATTTGTGAAATCAATAGCCCGAAAGCTAAAAATAGCAAACTTGACAATAGCAATAAAGCTGCTGAGCCCAACCAGCGGCTAAGCGACATTGTCACCCCACGAAAAATCGCACCAAATAAAAACGTTGCTAAAATAGACAATAAAAAGCAAACCAAAACTCGAATCACTTTTGATAGATAATACTGCCAAATTGAAACCGAAGAATGTTCATTATAAGTCAACCAATAGCTAGTCTTATCTTCCACAAGCATAGCTGGAAATGAGAAGAAGCCAAAGCTTGACATTGAAAATGCTGTCATGGTTAACATATAACTCATCACCAGCATCTTCTGCTCTTTTAAATCTGGAGAGAGTTCCATCCCAGAAAAGAACAAGAAAAAGAAAACCGGCATTCCAATAGATAATACAAAGGTTATCCAAGTACGTTTCGTTTTAATCCATTCAACTTTTAATAATGCAATCATTTTCATTCTCCTGTGTTTGGTCAAATAATGTGTTCAATAGCGTTTTGTTTTGAATCTCAATGTCAGAAATCTGGCAACCTTGTTTCTGTAATTTCTGCCAGACACTCTCAATCTCTTTCGTCATAAAAGTCACTGAATCATTCTTTACTTTAATGCTGTAACCATTTACTAAACTATTAACAAACGGTAAATATGTTTTTGGCAAGGTCACTTGTTTTTCATGTTCATCTTCTCTCATGGCATATGGAGTCGTATCACGCAGCAATTTTCCACGATGCAAGACTAAAATGCGTTCTGCCGTGTGCTCCACTTCTTCAATGTAATGACTCGAATAAAAAATCGTTACACCTTTTTCTTTCAGGCTTTGGATAATTTGCCAAAAATGTTGTCGTGTTGAAGTATCCATTGCTGCTGTTGGTTCGTCTAAGAAAAGAATTTTGGGTTGGCTAATAAGGCACAAAGTAAAAGCCAACAAGCGCTTTTGACCACCCGATAATTTCTCAGTTAGCTGATTTTTTTGTTCCTTGCTAAATTGCAAAATGTAATCAATCTCTTTATCAGTTAAAGGGGTCTTGCTAATCGCTTTAAAAAATGCAATTAATTCACATACTCTCAATTTTTCTGGCAAGCGATTTTCTTGTGGTAAAACAGCTACTGAATCTTTTAATCGCTGACTATTTGGGGCTAAACCATTGATGACAATCTTTCCTTTACTAATTTTCAAATCTCCTAACAAGCATGACATCAAAGTGGTTTTCCCGGCACCATTTGGACCAATCAGAGCCACACAATCTCCGTCAGCCACTTCAAACGAGATGTCCTGTAAAATAGTTTTTCCTTTAATGGTCTTTGAGATATTTTCAACCGTAATCATTTCATAAGCTCCATTTTTCTCTTTATTTGATGATTTTATTTTAGAAAAAAATAGCTGAGCTTTTTAGCTGATAATGTCATGACATCACATGACTTTTGTCATGTTTTTGGTAACAAAAAACCAATCTGCTCTTTAGCAAATTGGTTATCAGTTTAATTTTCCATCATACCTGCTTGCAGTTGATACATACGATGGTAAGTTCCTTTCAAACTTAGCAATTCATCATGAGTTCCTGACTCAATAATCTTACCTTTGTCTAGGACATAGATACAGTCAGCATCTTGAATGGTTGATAAGCGGTGAGCAATGGCAATGGTTGTACGACCTTGACGCATTTTCTTCAAAGACTCTTGAACAGTGTTTTCCGTTTCTGAATCAATGTTTGCTGTCGCTTCATCCAAAATTAAAATCTTCGGCTGACTAGCTACGGTTCTTGCAAATGCCAAAAGTTGACGTTGACCTGTTGAAAAACTTGAACCACGTTCTGTCACTTTTGTCTCATATTTATCAGGTAATTTTTGAATGAACTGATCAGCATCCACAAAGGCTGCGGCAGCTTGAACAGCATCATCAGAAATATCCTGATACATTTTAATATTAGATTTCACAGTACCATGATACAAGAATGGTTCTTGCAGTACCAAACCAACATTTTTATGCAAAGCTTTTTTAGAATAATCACGAATATCTTTACCATCCAGTAAAACTTGGCCTGATTGGAACTCGTAAAACCTCATAAAGACATTAATAATTGATGACTTTCCTGATCCAGTCGATCCTACAAAGGCAATCGTCTCACCTTGATTAACCTTAAAGGAAATATTGTCTAAAATCCGGCGTTTTCCATCATAAGAAAAACTCACATTTTTAAACTCAATATTGCCATCTTGCACAAAATCTAACACACCATTTTGTTCAGGTTCATATTGCTGTTCATCAATCAAATCAAACACCCGTCCAGCTGAAACCATTGAGGTTTGCAAAGTTGAAAAATTCTGAGTCACTTCAATCAAAGGATCAAAAAGACGATTAACGTATTGGATAAAGGCATACATCAAACCAGCAGAAATACCAATTTCCATTCCACGAAAACCAAAATATGCCATTAAAATAGCATATGCTAATAACTTCAGAAGTGACATAGCAGGGCGCAAGAAAAGACTATCTAATGCCATCGAACGATTAGCATAAAATACATGTTCTTCATTGATAGCTTCAAATTCATCTTTCAAACGCTCTTCTTGACTAAAGGATTGAATAATTCGGATCCCTTCGATGCTCTCAGACAATTTACTGTTAATATCTGACAACAATGCACGTGTTTTTTCAATCACGCTTACCGATTTTTTGCGATAAAGATTAACCAAAACAAAGATAAATGGCAAGAAAATCACAACCCAAGCTGTCAATGTCGCATTCAATTTCAACATGGTTAACAGAGTTACTGAAAAGATAAAAATAGCCGAAATAAAGCTTGATAAAAGGCCTGAAAACATATCACTGATAGCTTCAGTATCATTTGTAATACGAGAGACAATAGAACCCGCGGGAGTTTTGTCAAAGTAAGCCATACCAAGTTTTTCCATGTTTGCAAAGGCATCTCTTCGAATATCTCTAACAATGCTATAAGACACACGCGCAAAGAAGAAATTTCCAAAATACTGGATAAGCGTCTGCAAGACATACATGAGGTAATAACCAACTAAAATCAGCATGGCAGTCTGATTCATATCCGTCAAAAAATGATCAATAAAGTAAGAAGCAATCAGTGGAATCAGACTCTTAACAACCGTTGTTAGTAGTAAAAGACCTAGAGCTAAGGCGGTTAAGAATTTATAAGGTTTGAGATAGCTCATGAGGCGCTTAAATACACGCCACTGATTTGCATTATTCTTCATCACTATCTCCTTCCATTTCTAATTGCTGAGCTTCATAAGTATCTGCATACCAGCCACCTTGCTTAATAAGATCCTCATGACGCCCTCGTTCAATGATATGCCCATCTTGCAAGACTAAGATTAAATCAGCATGAACCACCGCACTCAAACGATGTGCTGTGATAATTGTCGATTTATGTTGACGAGTTTGCTTAAGATTCTCAATAATAGCATGTTCTGTCTTAGCATCTACTGCTGACAAAGAATCGTCCAAAATCAAAATTTCAGGATCAAGAATCATGGCACGACTCATAGCAATCCGCTGTTTTTGACCACCAGAAAGACTAACCCCTTTCTCACCAATCAAAGTTTCAAAGCCATCTGGTGTTACCATAATGTCATCATAAACTCGAGATAACTTCGTTGCTGCTTCAACCTTTTCTAAAGAGGCACCAGGATTTCCAAAACGAATATTTTCTAAAATACTAGTGGCAAATAAGAATTGATCCTGTGGGACATAACCAATCAAACGGCGTAAATCAGATAACTTGTAATCCTTGATATTGTTGCCATCAAGCATAATCCGACCATCAGTCAAATCATATTCACGTAACAACAAACGAATCAAGGTAGTCTTACCAGAACCGGTCTGCCCAACTAATCCCAGCGTTTGCCCCTGTTCTAGAGCAAAATGAATATCTGATAACGTCTCCTCATTTTCATAATGAAACGAATCAATATCATAAACCAAAGTACCATTCTGAATAGTCTGCAAAGGCTGTTTACTTTCTTGGACATCAGATGTTTCTTTCAAAAGATGATTAATACGATTATAAGAGACAGAACCGCGTTGAATCATATTAAAAAGAAAACCAATTGCCATTAAGGGCCAAACTAGCATATCTAAGTAAGTGATAAAGGTTACTAAATTACCAACCGTCACTTGACCGGCTGATACCATAAAAGCTCCCATCAACAATGACAAAACATAACTTGCCCCGATAAATAAAAGCACTAAAGGATCAAACATGACATCATATTTCATGGTTTTCATGTTCTTAACAAAAGTCATGTCATTGATTTCTTGAAAAGACTGAAGTTCATCTTCTTGATACCCAAATGACTTGGTTACTTTGATACCTGACACGGACTCCTGAACCTTATTATTTAATTCTGAAAAGGCAGCTTGAGATTTTCCAAACGCTTGGTGAGTCTTTCGTCCTAAACGACTTGTTGCATATGCCATAAATGGCAAAGGAATCACCGCTACCAAGGTCATTTGCCAAGAAATACTAAAAGCCATTGTCACCAAAGTCACAAAAGCCGTAATTGTCGCATCTACTGCTGACATAACTCCAGCGCCTGCTAAACGTGTCAGCGCATTAATATCATTAGTAGCATGCGCCATCAAATCACCCGTACGATGTTTTTGATAAAAACTAGGTGACATTTTTGTAAAATGATCAAATAAGCGAAAACGCATAATCTGACCAAGACGATACGACGTTCCCAAGATATACATTCGCCAAATATAACGTAAAAAATACATAGCAAAAGCTGATAAAACCAACAAGAATAAGCTCATCAGCAATTGCCCTTGTGTTAACTCACCAGATGTCACTCGATCAATAACTCCGCCCATAACTTTTGGAGGGACAAGGTTTAAAATTGCCACCAAAATAAGAGCAAGAATTCCAATAATATACCGTTTTTTCTCCAGCCTAAAAAACCACCAGAGATCCTTTATAATTTTCATTAAAACCTGCTTTCTAGCTGATATTATACACCCTTGAGTAGACTCTAAGTCAAGTTTCCTGCCCTAAGCTTCTCATATGAAAAAGGTCAGGAGTTTTTCCTGACCTATAATAACTACTTGTGATATTTTTTGTAAATAACTGTGTAAAGCCCCAAAGCTAGTAAGCCACCTAATGAATTAGTCCAAAGATCATCAATTTCAAAGACCCGATTAGCATTATAGAGTAAGTCTACAAGCAACTGAGTCGTTTCAATCACTAGACTCACTCCAAAAGCAAATAGCCAAGCTCTCTTCCAATGACGTAGTTTGGGAAACAGCCAAATCAAGCCAAACATCAATGGAAAAACAAGAAACATATTGGTGACATTTTGTGCAAAGACCCAAAATAATTCAAAGGCACTATCCAACTGCCCAATTCCAATCAAGCTGTTAAATGGAACCAGCAAAAGACGCAGACGTCCATAATAAATGATATTGGGTGTCTCAACCCCATCGATTTTAAATGGTTGCGGACTAAAACACAAGAAGCAAAGGGCAAGGATGTAAATCCCCACCAAAGTTATTGCCACCTTACGCCCTATGCTTGTCAACTCAAGTTCTTCATCACATAGCTTTCTCATTTTACCTTCTTATTTTGCTTTAGCAGCTTTTTGGCGGTCACGTTTCATTGTATTTGAACGCAATTGACCACAAGCGGCATCAATATCAGTTCCATGTTCTTGACGAACGACACAGTTGACACCATTTTTCTTAAGAACATCGTAAAAGGCTGCAACGTTTTCTTTACTTGAACGACGGTATTGATCGTGTTCAGAAACTGGGTTATATGGAATCAAGTTGATGTAAGACAATTTGCGGATTTTTTTCGTCAAATCAGCCAATTCTTGTGCGTTTTCTGGTGAGTCATTAACATCATTTAACATGATATACTCAAATGTCACACGACGGTTAGTTGTTTCAACGTAGTATTCAATCGCAGCAAAAAGTTTTTCAACTGGGAATGAACGGTTAACACGCATGATTTGTGAACGCAATTCATTATTTGGCGCGTGAAGAGAAACAGCAAGGTTAACTTGCAAGCTTTCATGAGCAAATTCACGAATTTTATGTGCCAAACCAGATGTTGAAATAGTGATGTGACGAGCACCAATTGCCAAACCATTGTCGTTGTTAATGGTACGTACAAAACGAAGAACATTGTCGTAGTTATCAAATGGTTCACCAATCCCCATAACAACGACGTGACTCACGCGCTCATCTTGACCACGTTCATCAAAGTATTTTTGTACCATCATGATTTGTGAAGTGATTTCACCACTTGTCAAATCACGTTGTTTTTTAATCAAACCGCTGGCACAGAATGAACATCCCATATTACAACCAACTTGTGATGTTACACAGACTGACAAACCATAGTGTTGGCGCATCAAAACTGTTTCAATCAGCATACCATCTGGCAACTCAAATAGGTATTTGACCGTTCCATCTGACGCTTCTTGGACAACACGTTGTTTCAATGGGTTAACGCAGAAATTTTCGTTTAAAATAGCGATAAAATCTTTTGAGATATTAGTCATCTCTTCAAAAGATTGGACACGTTTACGGTAAAGCCAATCCCAAATTTGTGTTGCACGGAATTTCTTTTCACCGTGTTCGATTGCCCATTCGATAAGTTCATCACGTGTTAAACCGTAAATAGAGGGCTTCATGTCCTTAGTTTCTGTTTGCATTCTGTAAATTTATTTCCTTCCTATTTCTCTTTGCGGCGAATGACAAATTGTTTAGCCGACTGAATTTCTTTTTGCTGTTCACGTTTTTGGTGGCGTTCATTGCGTCCTTTACTTTCTTTACGTTTTTGACTAGTAAAGTGTTGATTGCCGGAGCGCTCTGCTTTTTTCTTACCAGAAGAACGTTTTTGTGATTTATGACGTCTTGCTTGTTTTTCTTCTTCAGATTTCACAGAACGTGGTTCTTTATTTTCAAGTACAAAATAAGCACAGCCAAAGTTACAATATTCTTTAAGGTAATCATCTAAACGTGAAATACGATTAGCCTTTTTAACGTCTCGGTCATCTTTGTAAAAACCTTTTAGACGTAGTTGCTCATTTCCCCAATCTCCGACGATATAGTCATACTTAAGCAAGATATCTGAAAAGCGTTGACTAAAAACAGTTGCATCAAATGCATCTTTTTCATTAGCCAAAATCAACAATTCAATATCATCGCTTTTGACACGATCAGAAAATGCCACAAACTGTGGACCAGGGAATTTATTGTAATTGTACATTTCAGGAGAGATATCTTTTCTCATCGGTCTCCTCTCTTCATCCATCGTAAAACTTATTCTTTATATTTAAGGTAGTCTTCTACCAGTTCTCGAAGCAATTCAGGAAAAAGCAGCTCCGCTTGATGCGATTTTATGCTTTCAAAATAGCGAGCAAAATAATATTGATCAACCAAGACTAGACTGACAGTGTCCTTTTCATTCGTAACCTTTTTATTATACACTATTTTTCCGTTTTTGTAAGCAAAGCCACTTGTTAAAACGGTCCCAAATTTCTTACCACGAAATCCCATTCCTCGGATTTGTTGTCTAGCTAATAATTCTGCTTGCGAATAAACATCCTGACAAATTTCTGCTAACTCAGCAGTCGTAATTTCTAACCTTGCTAATCGCATTTGGTGCGGAAGCGAATGGTGCAAGGTATCTTTGGTTATTTTCTTAGTAAATGGTTCGACAACTAAACCTGAATTTATCATAGCAATATCAGCATGAGCATAGTCTTTCATAGCATCCATAACTAGCTGACAAGAAGACTCTAAAGTCAAGTCTTCATCAAATTGCTTAATTTCTTCTCCATCTAAAAGCTGACGTCCATCTGAAACAATATTTTCTACCCACTCTTTATCACCAGGTTTGCTAGCCATATGACTAGTTTCGTGCGCGTGAATGGTGATGTCTGTTAATTCATGATTATCAAAACTTAAATTAATTTCACCAACGAACTGACCGTACTTTCCTGCTGCAGCCATATAAGTGCCGTTAAGGCACGCCCCATCTTCAAAGACATGGTGTGTATGTGCTCCTATAATAAGATCTATCTCTGGGCATTTTGTAGTAATCTTCTCATCCCAAGGAAGTCCAAGGTGACTAAGCAATATCCTAAAATCAGCTTCTTGTACTTCCTTGATTGCAAGATCTCTTTTTAAACACTCTAAGGGATCAAGAACTGTCCAACCACCTGGTTTATAAGTTAAATAATAAGGAAAAGTATAGGCTAAAAAAGCAATTTTAGTTCCTGCTTTGGTCTCATAAATTTTATAAGGTACTGCCCAGTCGGGGCGACCATTATCGTCTTCTAAGTTTCCTAAAATAACATCAAAGTCAGCCTCTTGGTAAACTTGATTTAACCAGTTTTTAGCTAAACCAATACCTTCATTATTTCCAATCGTCGCAAAATCAATCTTTAAATCATTTAGCAACTGAACATTACATTTTCCTTTACTAATATCCGTCATTGGGTGCCAGCGGTCAATATTATCACCAATATCAAGACGAATCACCTCATCTGTCTCAGGATATTCTTGAAAATAACGTTTGATTTTTGGATAGGTCTCAAAATGAGAGTGCCAATCATTCAGATGTAAAATCGTTAGCTTTTCTGTCATAAAAATATTATAGCATTTTCAACCACAATAGTGATATTTCAGTGGTTTTACAAATCGATGATCAATAAAAACAGCTAGATGACTCACCTAGCTGTTACATATAATACGACACTCAGTGAGTGCTCTAGTGCTTTTTAGCTAATTTCACATGCTTAACAAACATATAAGCAATTCCCTGGAACATCCATAACGAAGCATAGCAAAGCAGCCAAATAGAGAAAGTTATCCATTTCATCCCTAGTGTCTGGTAAATGCCGTTCCCGTTAACTGACCTGATAAAGATTAACAAACTAACATCTAAAAAAATAAATAAGGCTGCAACATTAAAGCCTATAATAAAACGTTTCTGCCAGTTTGTCATATGCCCCTCCAATCTTCTGAATTTGTTTCTTCCGCTCCATTTTAAATCATTGTAATCAATAAAGCTTAAGAAAACATTAACTGATTGGAAAAATATAAAAACTCCCCTCCTCTAGACTAAATAGAGGGAGGAGTTTCATAATTAATTTGTACTTCTCAAATAATCGATTGCCTCTTGAACCGTTGTTACCGGAACAATTTTCATATCTGTATCAAGATCTTTTGCTGCTTCTTTGGCTTCTTCGTAATTTGTTTTAGCATCAGGATCTTTTTTCAATATTTCTTTATCAACAGGATTATTTGGAACAAAGAAAATATCCGCACCAGACTTAGCAGCCGATACAACTTTCAGACCAGCGCCGCCAATATCACCTACAGAACCATCTGATTCAATCGTACCAGTACCTGCAATTTTACGACCTTTACGAAGGTCTTCGTTATTAACTTGATCATAAATATCAAGGGTAAACATCAAACCTGCACTTGGTCCACCAACACCACTCGTATCAAAATCTACATCAACATCAGATAACACTTTGGTATGGTCAACCAAGCCAATTCCAATACCATTTTTACCATTTGGCAATTCAATGATTTTACCAGAAACCTCTTTTGTTTTACCGTTTGAAATTTCTTGAACAGTGACTTTAGAACCAAGATCTAAATCAGCAACATAAGCCATGAGCTCTTGCGAACTCTCAAAAGTCTTACCATTCACACCAGTCACAGTATCGGCCAGATGCAAAAGCCCTTTGAAGGTCGAATTTTTGGTCACGTTTAAAACATAAACCCCTTCATAATTCAACTTAACATCTTTTCCTGCTAAAGTTAGAGCTTGATAAGTCGCTGTATTTTGTGACGTTTCCATATAATACTGATTAATACGCATATAATCTTCATTACTGTAGCCACCTGTTGTCGCTGCCGCAGTTGAAATTTCTGTATGCGGTGTTAACCAAGCGTAAACTAGTTGAGCTAATGTTGCTTGACTCACACTTACAGCTACAAAATTATAAGACCCTTTATCCTTATCAGCTTTATTATTAACCGTTAAAACACTACGAACATCGTAGGCACCACCAGGCATTTCAATATAATAATCAAGTGGATAGAATAGACTAAAGATGAGAAAAATTGTTCCCACGGCTCCTAAAATCCACCATTTTAAGCGGTATAAAATACGACCTAACTTTTTCAAAATCCCTTTAAATGCGTTTAAGATTGTCATATTTTTCCTCCACTTTTTTCACAACACTGTCTGGAACAAATGCTGAGATATCAGAATGAAAATGCATCAATTCGCGTACACGACTAGATGACACATAATGCCATTCAGGTGAGGTAAGTAAATAAACACTCTCAATATCATTAGCTAAGTGATGATTGAAGAAATCCATACTTGCCTCATATTCCAAATCTTTAGCATCTCGAATTCCTCTAACCAAATAGCCAGCCTTTAACTCTCTTGCCACGTCAACAGCTAAAGAATCCTGTGCTGTCACTACTTTCACGTTAGAATAAGGCTCTACTGCCTCTTCTAGCATCTGCTTTCTCTCAGCAATCGTAAACAGACCAGATTTATTTCTATTATATAAAATCCCCACATAAAGCGTGTCAAAGAGTCTACTTGCACGAGCAATGATATCAAGATGCCCTTTTGTCACAGGATCAAAGGACCCAGTCACCAAACCAATTTTAGCCATACTGCCTCCATTAGTGATTAAATCATACTGGTTTATCTAACATAAACCGTCACCTTACTAATTCCATACGTTTTTTGCTTCCAGATACCAAAGTTTGAAATTTCTTCTGGCAAATCAACCGATTTATCTGTCTCACAGACAATCATAACATCTTCAGATAAAAGACCATTTTCTTCCAACGTTGTAATATTTTTAACAATTTCTTCCTTAGCATAAGGTGGATCCAAAAGTACTAAATCAAATTTTCCACTAACAACATCCAAAGCCTTATTAGCATCCATCTTCATTAGGTGAAATTGCTTTTCAGCCTTAGTCATTTTGATATTTTCTGTGATAATAGCTTGCGCTTGACGATTACGTTCGACCATAACCGCCTCATCCATTCCACGCGAAATAGCTTCAATAGCCAAACTACCACTACCAGAAAACAAATCCAAAACACGTCCACCGTCAAAGAATGGACCTATCATATTAAAAATAGCGCCCTTAACCTTATCGGTAGTTGGACGAGTAATTTTTCCATCGAGCGTCTTCAAAGGACGCCCACCAAAATTTCCTGCTACAACTCTCATAAGAACCATTATAGCAAAATTCGTGCAAAATGCCTTAAAAAATTCTCAAGCACCTTTACAGCAAAAATGTGATTTGATATGATTAGTAAGATAATTTCAATCATCAAAGTTTTTAGGATAAAGGAGTTATGATGGATTTAAAAAAATTCTTTAAAGACAAGAAGAATCTTGCAATCACAATCTTGTCAGTTTTATTGATTGGTAGTTTCTCTGCTCAAGGAAATAAAAGTCAAGAACTTACCCAAGCTGAAACTAAAATTGAGCAGCTCAGTCAAGAAGTAGACAATGCTAAATCAGATTTAATTGATAGTCAAGATAAACTCAGCGATTTCAAGGAAGAAAACGCTAAATATATTGAACTTGGTAAAAAAGAATACCAAAAAGTTAAAGCTATCGAAAATGAGGCTGAAGCTGCTGTCAAGAAATTAGAAAATGACCAAACACAAGCTAATCTCGATGCAGCTACAACCAAAGTCAACGCTGTTGATGATACAAAGATTAAAGAAAAACTCCAAAAGCGTATTGCAACTGTCAAAACGGCTATTGAAACTAAGAAACAACAAGAAGCTATTAACTCTGCTGAAACTGCTGTTAAAAAACTTGAAAATGATCAAAAACGTGAGAACGTTGATGACGCTAAAAATAAAGTTAACGCAGTAACTGATTCAGCTAAAAAAGAAGCCTTCAATAACCGTATCAACGCAGTCGTTTCAGCAATTGATACCAAAGAAGCTGAAGCTGCTCGTCAAGCTGAGGAAGCAAGAAAAGCTGAAGAAGCTAGACAAGCACAAGAGCAAGCTGCCGCTGAAGCTGCTCGTCAAGCACAGGAACAAGCCGCTGCTGCCGCTCAACAAGCGCAACAACAAGAACAAGCCGCTGGTGGATATAAAAGAGATTATCGCGGTAGATGGCATCGCCCAAATGGACAATATGCTTCAAAAGCAGAAATTGCAGCTGCAGGTCTACCTTGGTAGCCAGCAATCTTAAAGTCGTTAGAAATTTTTCTAGCGATTTTTTTCTTTGCTATATTTACAGAACTATTTCAAAGTGATATCCTTCTAGTGTAAACTTTTATAGTTCAAATTATTTGGAGGATACAATGAAAAAGAAACTAAAACTTGCCCTATTATTGATGACCGCCCTTGTTCTTGGCACATCTCAAGACCTAGGAGTTTTAACCCCTGCGTCATTTGGAAACAATCATGTCGTTTTAGCTGATACTAAGACTAAAAGTAAATCAGTTAAAAAAGACGACAAAGCAATCAAAGCTGCTAAAAAAGCTGTCAAAAAACTTGAAAAAGATCAAACCCAAGAAAATCTTGATTTAGCTACAAAAAAAGTTAAATCTGTCAAAAATAAAAAAGTAAAAAAACAACTTAAAAAGCGCATCGTAACTGTTAAAGCTGCCATCGAAGCTAAAAAACAAGAACAGGCAGCTCAAACTGCAGCCGAAGCCGCCGTTGCAAACTTAGAAGCTAATCAAACCCGTGAAAACGTTGATGACGCTAAAAATAAAGTAAACGCGGTATCTGATTCAGCTAAAAAGGATGCCTTTAACAACCGTATCAATGCTGTCGTTTCAGCTATCGATGCCAAAGAAGCTGAAGCTGCTAGACAAGCCGAAGAGGCTCGAAAAGCTGAAGAAGCTAGACAAGCTCAAGAACAAGCTGCTGAAGCTGCACGTCAAGCCCAAGAGCAAGCTGCCGCTGCTGCCGCTCAACAAGCGCAACAACAAGAACAAGCCGCTGGTGGATATAAAAGAGATTATCGCGGTAGATGGCACCGCCCAAATGGACAATACGCTTCAAAAGCAGAAATTGCAGCTGCAGGTCTACCTTGGTAGCCAGCAATCTTAAAGTCGTTAGAAGTTTTCTAGCGATTTTTTTATAATCAAAAAGCCGACTGAGTATCAGCCGACCTTTTTTAGTCCTTAAATTAAGTTTCTTCTACTAAAGAATGTTTTCGTAAGTGTCACGAACTTCTTTTGGCCAAACACTTGATTGCACTTCACCAATGTGTTTTTTACGAAGCAAGAACATTGCCATACGTGATTGACCGATACCACCACCGATTGTAAGTGGGAAGAGACCATTGAGAAGAGCTTTATGCCATTCTAATTGCAAACGATCTTCATCGCCAGTAATTTTAACTTGACGTTTAAGAGCTTCTTCGTCAACACGAATACCCATCGAAGACAATTCAAATGCAGAACCCAAAGCTTCATTCCAAACAATGATATCACCGTTAAGACCATGGTAACCATTTTCTGATTCAGAAGTCCAGTCATCGTAGTCAGGTGCACGACCATCATGGCGTTGACCATCAGGCAAAATACCACCGATACCAATAAGGAAAATAGCTCCGAATTCTTTAGCGGCAGCATTTTCACGTTCTTTTGGTGTCAAATCTGGATAACGTTCTACCAATTCTTCTGTGTGAATGAAAGTGATTTTCTTAGGCAAAACAGCTTCAATATCAAAACGTGCTTCTACTGCTAGTTCTGTCAACCGAATAGCTTTATAAACTTGTTCAACAGTTTCTTTCAAGTATTCGATGTTGCGACGACCATTTGGAATAACTTTTTCCCAATCCCATTGGTCGACATAAATTGAGTGGATTGGGTCTAATTCTTCTTCATCTGGACGGAGAGCTTTCATGTGTACGAAAAGCCCTTCTCCTTCATTGAAGCCGAAACGTGCTAAGGTATGACGTTTCCACTTAGCAAGTGAATGAACAACTTCATATTCAGCATCAGGAATACGTTTAACGTGCACAGATACAGGATGTTCAACGCCGTTCAAATTATCTTGCATACCATCCCCGACCTGACTAAGAATAGGTCCTTGCACTTCAACAATGCCAAGTTTATCAATCAAATATTGAGTAAAAGTATTCTTGACAAAAGAAATCTCCTGCTGTTGATGAATAAAGCTTTTCTTCATATGCTCCTCCTTAAAAATTTTTTAAATTTGAAATACCAAAATGATAATGATCGATAGTGAGGTATATTTTGTATTTCGTGATCGCTTTACAACGATAGAGCTATTATACACCTATGTTTTTAAAAAATAAACACTTTTTTGCAAATTTTCGCAATATTTTTGAATTTTATGTTAGATAATCTGACAAGGAATGGTAAAACAGCTATTTATAGCCATTTTTTAACTCAAAAATTAACTTGAATGATTAAAAAAATTGAAACTCCAAACAAAAAACGACTTAATTTTTTCTAATAATCAAGTCGTTGTCGAAATAGTATTTAAATATAGACAGTTATCCATTACTTTGTAATAACCTCAAGAAAATAAGGCTCAGTATCATAACAGAAATGCCAAGATAGAGAAGATTTCCAGGATTGCTTGGACTAAAAATGATTGTAAAAAGAGCTGTTCCAAGGGGCATAAATAAAATAGCAACCGTAAAAACAATTCCTAATACTCGTCCCAAATATTCACTAGCGACTTCTCTTTGAACTAAAGAAAAAGAATGAATGTTAAATAAGGTCATAAAAATCCCAGAACCAACAGGCGATAAAACCATTAAGAAAAGCTCTGCTTTCACAAAATAAAGTACAGGAGCAAGTGCGACAAAACCACCAAAGACAAATAACATAGCCATTAATTGACCAGTTGATAATTTTCGTCTCATTTTTCCACTAACCACCGCTCCAATCACTCCGCCAATAGCTTCTGCAGTTAAAAAAGTAGCATAAATATCTCCAGTGACTTTGGGAAACATTTGATTACCATAAGGAAGTAGAAGGCTGTAACCTGCCATGAAAAAATTGACTCCAGCTGATAGAGCAATCAAGAGATAAATCTGACGATTTTTCGCTACATAGTGAAACCCACTAACCAAATCCTCTAAAATTATCTTAACTGAAAATTTATCTGTTTTACTGGCTTCTTCTAAAATCGGTTGAACAAAAGCTACAATCAACGCTGATAACAAAAACGACAAGCCATCTAGAATCA